>CALIDR010000295.1 GCA_938022295.1 uncultured Burkholderiaceae bacterium | reverse complement strand
TGGCCGGCGTGGCCGAACGGCGTGTGGCCGAGGTCGTGGGCGAGCGCGATCGCCTCGACGAGATCCTCGTTCAGGCGCAGCGTGCGCGCGATCGAGCGGCCGAGCTGTGCGACCTCGAGCGAGTGCGTCAGCCGGGTGCGGAAGAGGTCGCCCTCGTGGTTGAGGAAGACCTGCGTCTTGTAGACGAGGCGCCGGAACGCGGTGCTGTGCACGATGCGGTCGCGGTCGCGCTGGTGTTCGTTGCGCGTCGGCGCCGGCGCCAGCGGGTGCCGGCGGCCGCGCGAGCGCGCCGGGTCGCAGGCGTACGGCGCGAGGCCGGGCGCGGTCATCCCGAGCAGGCGGCGATCGTCTCGCGCACCAGCGCCTCGGGCACGACACGCTGCACCGCGTGGCCCACGCCTTCGATCAGCACGAAGCGCGTCTGCCCGCCCTCGGCCTTCTTGTCGACGCGCATCAGGTCGACGAAGCGGTCGGCGCCGATCGCCGCCGGTGCGGCCACCGGCAGGCGCGCGCGGACGACGAGCCGGCGCATGCGCTCGACGAACGCGGCCGGCACGAGGCCCAGGCGCGCCGACAGGTCGGCGGCCATCACCATGCCGCAGCCCACCGCCTCGCCGTGCAGCCACTGGCCGTAGCCGAGCCCGGCCTCGATCGCGTGGCCGAACGTGTGGCCGTAGTTCAGGATCGCGCGCAGGCCGCTCTCGCGTTCGTCCTGCCCCACGACCCACGCCTTGATCTCGCACGAGCGGCGCACCGCGTGGGCGAGCGCGGGCTTGCCGCGCGCGAGCAGCGCGTCCAGGTGCGCCTCGACCCAGTCGAGGAACGCGGCGTCGGCGATCGGGCCGTACTTGATCACTTCGGCCAGGCCCGCGCTCAGCTCGCGGTCGGGCAGCGTGTCGAGCACGTCGAGGTCGGCCAGCACGCGCAGCGGCTGGTAGAACGCGCCGATCATGTTCTTGCCGCGCGGGTGGTTGATCGCCGTCTTGCCGCCCACCGACGAGTCGACCTGCGCGAGCAGCGTCGTGGGCACCTGCACGAACGGCACGCCGCGCATGTAGCACGCGGCGGCGAAGCCGGCGACGTCGCCGACGACGCCGCCGCCGAGCGCGTAGACGAGCGTCCGACGGTCGCACTCGTGGGCGAGCAGCGCGTCGAAGATCAGGTTCAGCGACGACCAGTCCTTGTACGCCTCGCCGTCGGGCAGGTCGACCTGCAGCACGCGGGCGTGGCGCGGCTCGAGCATCGCGCGCAGGCGCGCGCCGTGCAGCGCCGAGACGGTCGGGTTGCTGACGACCAGCGCGCTTTGCGGGCGCGGCAGGCCGTCGTACGACGCCGGGTCGCCGAGCACGCCGGGGCCGATCAGGATGTCGTAGCCGCGGTCGCCGAGGTCGATCGCGACGCGGTCGGGCGGGCCATTCGGGGGCATGCGCCGAGTGTATCGGCGCGGGTGAGGAACGGCCGGCGCGGCGCTTAGCCGCCGCGGCCGGTGGGCGGATTGATCGGCGAGGGCACGCGCGAGGCGTCGACGATCCCGGCGAGCTCGAGCTGCATCAGGATCATGTGCACGAGCGCCGCCACCGACGGCCGCCCCGTCTCGATCACGTAGTGCGCGGTGCGCCGGTACAGCGGGTCGCGCTCGCGGAACAGCGCGCGCAGCTTCTTCAGCGGGTCGCCGCCCTGCAGCAGCGGGCGCTGGGTGTCGTGACGCAGGCGGCGGAACAGCTCCTCGGGCGTCGAGCGCAGGTAGATCACCGTCGTGCGGTCGTGCAGCGCGCGGCGGTTGGCTTCGCGCAGCACCGCGCCGCCGCCGGTGGCGAGCACGATCGGCTTGCCCTGCGTCAGGACGTCGATCGCCTCCTGCTCGAGGTCGCGGAACGCCGCCTCGCCGTGCGAGGCGAAGAAGTCCTTGATCGGGCAGCCGATCACCGACTCGATCTCGTGATCGGTGTCGCGCATCGGCAGCCCGAGCTGGCGCGCGAGCTGGCGCCCGACGGTGGACTTGCCGCCGCCGGGCATGCCGACGAGACTGATGGTGCGGGCGGCGCCGGTCAAGGTCGTCGAGCCGTCTGCGGGCGTGGGTTGCCGGTGCGAACACGCCCCGGCACGGGGCCGGGGCGCGACAGCACGACCGCAGCGAAGGTCAAGGCGTCCCGGGCCCTCAGCGCGGGTTCGTGCAGAGCATCGCCGAAGTCGTCCCGTCGGTGACTTCGACGAAGTCGCTCGGCTCGACACCATAGGGGCTCAAGACGAACGCCGGCGCGCCTTCGGCCTTGACGGCGTCGGCGGGCACCGGCAGCACGCCGTTGTACGTCGCCCGCCCTTCGGTACCCGCCACGCCGGCGGCCGCCACCGTCAGGTTGAACTCGACCCACGACGCGACGTTGCGCGGGTAGGTCAGCCGCAGCTTGACCTGCCCGAGCTCGTCGGTGCGGTTCGAACCCTCGATCGCGACCGCGACGTCGGCCTTGCGCGGGTCGAGCTGGGCGTTGCCGTTCGCGTCCTCGGCGTTGCCGCCGGCAAAGACTTCGGCCACGCCGTTGCGGTTGAGGTCCTCGTTGCCGCAGCCGCCGGTGACGACGTTCTGCACCCACTGGTTCACCGGCGCGCCGATACGCTCCCAGAAGCCCTTCGCGTAGCTCGCCAGATCGACCTGCGGGCTGACGACGACGTCGGGCTTCGCGAGGCCCGAGGCGTCGTTGACCTGGACGACGAAGCGCTTGACGTAGGTGAGGTCCCCGGACACGATCAGCTCGTCGGTGCCGATGCTGACCGACAGCGGCTCGGCGATCACGGTGACCGTCGTCGTCACCGCGTTCGGGCAGGAACCGACCGCGAAGTCGTCGTAATCCCAGCAGGCGCGGATCGTGACGCCGTCGGTCGGGCTCGACCGGCCGCCCGGCAGGTACGCCGCCACCGCGACGCCGGCGTCGTTGCTGTAGACGACGTCGGTGCCCGAGGTGATCGTGCCGCCGATGTTGCGGCTCGCCTCGCCGAAGAGGTCGAAGCGCACGCGGATGTTGCGCACCGGCTTGTTGTCGACGCCGACGAACAACGCGCGCAGCTCGGTGCGGTTCGACGTGCTGGGCGAGTTGACCGCCACGACGCTCGGGGTCGCGCGCACGCTGGCCGAGATGACCGAGTCGAGCGGCGCCGGCGGGATCGCGCCCGCGCCGGCGGCCTGGACGATGATCGACGTCGTCACCGGCGGGTTGACGCCGGCCCCGGTGGCCGTGATCGTGTACGAGCCGGTCGAGGCCGGCGCCGTGTAGTCGAACCGGTAGGCACCGTTGGCGTCCGCGGTGCCGCGCGCCTCGACGCCGCTCGGGCCGTTGACGGTCAGCGTGACGCCGGGCATCGGCGTGCCGTTGGCGTCGACGACGACGTAGTCGATGCGGCCCGCTTGCCCGGGCTGCAGCACCGCCGGCAGCGCCGTGGCGTTGATGCGCGTGCCGATGACCTGGAACGACGCCTTCTTCGTCAGCTTGCCGCTGATCGCCGTCACCGTGATCGTGCGGTTCACCTTGCTCGATCCGACCGAGACCTCGCCGGTCAGGCGGCCCGCCGCGTCGGTGGTGTCGCCCGAGACGGTCACCACGGCGTCGTTGTCCACGCGCAGCGTCACCGGGATGCCGGAAATCGCGTTGCGGTTGGCGTCGACCGCGGTCGCGGTCGCGCGCACGGTTTCGGTGCCGCCGTTCGACAGCGTTCCCGCGCTGAGCGCGAGCGTCAGGTCGGCCGCCAGCGGCGCGCTGCCGTCACCGAAGATCGGCGTGCCCGCCTCGTCTCCCCCGCCGCCGCACGCGGCCAGCGCGGCCACCCCCAGCGCCGCGAGCCAGCGCCGCCATGTCTTCATCGTCGATCCCATGTACGTGTTCCCTCTCGTGCCCGCGGCTCAGCGTGCCGCCGTGCGCTCGGTGACGACCTTCGGCGTGATGAACACCAGCAGCTCGGTCTTGTTCGTCGTGCGCACCGTGTTCTTGAACAGGTTGCCGACGACGGGGATGTCGCCGAGCACCGGCACCTTGTTGACGTCGGTGCGGTCCTCCTGCTGGAAGATGCCGCCGATCACGACGGTGCCGCCGTTCTCGACCAGCACCTGCGTGCGCACCTTCTTGGTGTTGATCGCCGGACCGGCCAGCGTGTTGACGCCGCGGCTGTCCTTGTTGACGAGCACGTCCAGGATCACGTTGCCCTCGGGCGTGATCTGCGGCGTGACCTCGAGGCTGAGCGTGGCCTTCTTGAATTCGACCGCGGTCGCGCCCGAGCTCGTCGCGTTCTGGTACGGGATCTCCTCGCCCTGCTCGATCAGTGCCTTGACCTGGTCGGCGGTGATCACGCGCGGGCTGGAGACGATCTTGCCCTTGCCGTCGGCCTCCAGCGCCGACAGCTCCAGGTTCAGGAAGCGGTTGGCCCCGGCGCTGAACAGCGACAGCGCGAACGTCGCCGGCGCCGTGCTGCCGAGCGCCGCCGCGGGCAGGTTGACCCACTGCGTGTCGGCGAACGTCGAGGTGTTGGTCTGCAGCGTCTGGTAGCCGGCGCCCTGGTAGTTGCCCGCCGGGGCGACATAGTTGTTGCCGCCGACGTTGTAGCCGGGCACCCCGCCCAGGCGGCCGCGCAGGTCGTTGTAGCCGAGCTTGACGCCCAGCGACCGGCCGAAGCTGTCGTCGGCCTCGACGATGCGCGCCTCGATCTGCACCTGGCGCACCGGGATGTCGATCCGCGAGATGACCGCGGCGACTTCCTCGAGCTTGGACGCGATGTCGGTCACGAAGAGCTGGTTGGTGCGGGCGTCGAAGTTGATCGCGCCGCGCGGCGACAGGATGCGGTTGGCCGCCGCGGCGCCGCCCCCGCCGCCTTGTGCCTGCGTGGCGGTGATCTGCTTCGTGACCTCCTCGGCCTTCGCGTAGTTGAGTTGGAACGACTGCGTGCGCAGCGGCTCGAGCTCGCTGATCTTCTGCCGCGCCTCGAGCTCGACCTGTTCCTTGGCCAGCAGCTCCTCCTTCGGCGCGATCCAGATCACGTTGCCCGACTTGCGCAACCCGAGGCCCTTGGCCTGCAGGATGATGTCCAGCGCCTGGTCCCACGGCACGTCCTTCAGCCGCAGCGTGACGTTGCCGGTCACGGTGTCGCTGGTCACGACGTTGAAGTTCGTGAAGTCGGCGATGACCTGCAGCAGCGCGCGCACCTCGATGTTCTGGAAGTTCAGGCTCAGCTTCTCGCCGGTGTAGCCCGGGCCCTGGACGAGCTTGTTCGGGTCGATCGCCATCGGCCGCACCTCGAGCACGAACTGGGTGTCGCTCTGGTAGGCGCTGTGCTCCCAGTTGCCGCGCGGCTGCACGACGATGCGCACGCGCTCGCCGTCCTGCGTCGTCGTGATCGTGTGCACCGGCGTGCCGAAGTCGGTGACGTCGAGCCGCCGCCGCAGGCGGTCGGGCACCGTCGTGCGCGGCAGGTCGATCACCAGGTTCTGCCCCTGCTGGCGGATGTCGACGCCGACCTGCGTGCTCGGCAGCTCGACGACGACGCGCCCCGCGCCGTCGGGCCCGCGGCGGAAGTCGATGTCGCGCAGCGCCTGCGGCACCGCGTTCTGCGCCGGCGCAAAGGTCGGTGCCGGCGCGCCGCCGGCCACGGTCGCGTCGGGAGCTGCACTGTCGACGACGAGCAGCAGCGCCCGGCCGTCGATCTGCGCGCGGTAGCTCGCGGCCTGGCGCAGGTTCAGCACCAGACGCGTGCGGCCCTCGCCCTGCGCGACGTTGACGCTGCGCACGTTGCCCTGGCCGACGTCGACGCTCGAGCGGCCGAGCGCGTTGGTGACCCCCGGCAGGTCGATCGCGATGCGCGGCGGGGCCTGCACCGTGAAGCCGGCCGGGACCTCCTTCAGCGGTTCGCTCAGCTCGATGCGCACGACGTCGGCGCCGGCCTGCTGGCTGCTGGTGATCGACTGGATGACGCCCTGCGCCCACGCGCCCAGGGGTGTCCCGGCCAGCAGCGCGAGCGCCGCACCCCAGGCCCGCCACTTGATCGTCATTCGGTTCTCCAACGATGTCGGTTGTTGCGTCGCCGCGTTCATCGCCCGCCCTCCTGCAGCTGCAGCGTCGTCGGCCGTTCGACCCATTCGCCCACGGCGTCCATCACCAGCTCGCGCAGCGTCAGGTCGGTCTCGGTGATGGCCGTGATGCGACCGAAGTTCTGGCCGATGTGGTCGCCCACCGCCACCTGGTACAGCAGGCGGTCGACCTTCAGCAGCGCGTGCGGCCGGCCGTCCTTCGTCACGCTGCCGACCATGCGCATGCTGTCCAGCGGGAAGTTCTCGAGCGGCTCCTTGCGGCGATTCAGCTCCGCGGCGAGCACCGAGCTCGGCTGCCGCGCCTCCTGGCGCAGCGCCACCGTCAGCTTCTGCTCGCTGAAGGGGTCGGCCAGCGAGAAGCCCGCGTAGGGCTCGGGATCGAACTTCTTCGGCGGCTCGAGCGGCTGCACGTTCGGGCGCACCTCGCGCCGCTGCTGCGCCATCCATTCGGTCAGCTCGTGGTCCGGCCCGCCGCACGCGGCGAGCCCGAGCAGCACGACCGAGCCCAGTGCCACCGCGGCCCAGCGATTCGCGAGGCGGATCATGACCGTCCTCCCGGCTTCTTCGCCGCTTCGGCGGCGGCTTTGCGCTGCTCGGCGACCTCGTTGGCGTCGAGGTAGCGGTACGTGCGCGCCGTGGCCTCCATCGTCAGCAGGCCGGCCGCCGCGGCGGCCGTCGACGCCGCGTCGCGCCCGGTGGGGGCTGTGATCGTCAGGTCGTGCAGCGTGACGATGCGCGACAGGTTCGCGATGTCGGCGGTGAACGCGCCGATGTCGTGATAGCGGCCCGAGACCTTGATCGCGATCGGCAGCTCGGCGTAGTAGTCCTTGACGACGACCTGTCCGGGGCGGAACAGCTCGAACTGCAGCCCGCGCCCGAGCCCGGCCTGGTTGATGTCGGACAGCAGCGCGTCCATCTCGGCCTTGCCGGGCAACTGCTTCTCGAGCTGCGTCACGTACTCCTCGACCTGCACCTTCTGCTTGCGCAGCTCCTCCAGGTTCACCGCCTGGCCGAGCTTGGTGCGGTAGTCCTGCTTCAGCGCCGGCTCGCGGTCGCGCTCGGCGTGCAGCGTGTCGGTCGCATCGGACAGCAGCAGGAACCAGCCGACCGCGACGACGGCCAGCGCGACAATCAGGAACGCGGCGGCCTTCGGCAGCACCGGCCACTGGCCGGGTTCGTTCATGTTCAGGCCGCGGAACTGCCCCGCCGCCTGCTCGAAAGCCCGGCCGACGTCGACGCCGGACTTCTTCGGAGTGGTGATCGTGGCCATCGAGCGCCCTCAGCGTTTGGTCGCCGCACGGGCCGGCTGGCGGGTCGCCGGCGGGGTGGCCGGCTCCGCCGGCTGCGGCCGCTTCAGGTAGACCCGCATCGAGAAGTCGTACAGGCGCCGCTGGTCTCGAGCCGCCTCGCGCGCGTTCGCCGCCGACGGGGTGGCGGCCTTGATCTCGACCAGCTCGGGGCGCTCGATCCACTGCGCGCCGTGCAGCGTGTTGCGCAGCATCTCCGACACCCGCTCGTTGGTCTGCGCACGGCCGCTCACCGCGACCGTGTTCCCGCTCTGCCGGATCGCGGTGAGGTAGGCGCCCTCGGGCGTGCGCTGGGCCAGTTCGTTCAGCAGGTACACCGGGACGTTGCGGTCGGTCTGCAGGTCTTCGACCGCGCGCTGGCGCGCCTTGAGGCCCTCGATCTCGGCGCGCAGGTTGGCGATGTCCTTGATCTGCGCCTCGAGCTTGCGGATCTCGGCGGTCAGGAAGCCGTTGCGAGCCTGCTGCTGCTCGGTGAGCTGCTGCAGCACGGCCCACCAACCGGCGACGACGGCCACGCCGGCCGCCGCAGCGAGCCCGAGGCCGACGAAGAACGCCTGCTTGCGCCGGCGGCGCCTTTCTTCCCGGTGGGGAAGCAGGTTGATCAGGATCACTGGACGAACCTCCGCATCGCCAGCCCGCAGGCCGTCAGGTACGACGGCGCCTCGCGGCGCACCCGGCTTTCGCGCACCGCGGAGCCGAGCTTCATGTGCTCGAACGGGTTGACGACCTGCGAGGCGAAGCCCGTCAGGTCGGTGACCCGCTCCTTGACGCCAGACAGCGTCGCCGTGCCGCCGGCGAGCATCACGTAGTGCACCTTGTGGTGCGGCGTGCTGGTGAAGAAGTACTGCAGCGCGCGCCCGACCTCCTGCGACAGCGTGTCGACGAACGGCGCGAGCACCGCCTGCTCGTAGTCCTCGGGCAGGTCGCCGGCGATCTTCTTGGCCTCGGCCTCCTCGAACGAGAAGCCGTACTGGCGCGAGATCATCTGCGTGAGCTGCGAGCCGCCGAACGCCTGGTCGCGGTCGTAGAGCAGCTCGTCGTCCTTGAGCACCTTCAGGCTCGTCGTGTCGGCGCCGATCTCGAACAGCGCCACGAGGGCGTCGTGGCCGCCGCCGGGCAGCGCGGCGATCAGGCGGCTCATCGCCAGGCGCGAGGCGTGCGACTCGATGTCGAGCACGACCGGCTTCAGCCCCGCCGCCTCGGCCAGCCCCTGGCGGTCCTGCACCTTGTCCTTGCGCGACGCCGCGATCAGCACCTCGACGTCGCCGACCGAGGTCGGGCTCGGGCCCACGACGCAGAAGTCCAGGCTGACCTCGTCGAGCGAGAACGGGATGTACTGGTTGGCCTCGGACTCGACCTGCAGTTCGAGCTCTTCCTCGCGCAGGCCGGCCGGCAGCATGATCTTCTTCGTGATCACGGCCGCCTGCGGCATCGCCATCACGACCTGGCGCGTCTTCGTGCCGCTCTTAGCGACGACGCGCTTGACGGCTTCGGTGACCTCGTCGAACTTCTCGATCTGGCCGTCGGCGATCCAGCCGCGCTCCAGGGGCTCGGAGGCGAAGCGTTCGAGCACGTACTCGCCGTCGGCGCCCCGCCCGAGCTCGACCAGCTTGACGCTCGACGAGCTGACATCCAGCCCGAACATCGGCGGATGCTTGCGCCCGAGCAGCGTGTCCAGAACACTCACGACGGTCTCCCAACGATCGACCCGTCGCCGGCGCCAAGCGCCGTCGCGGGTCGCCCCGTCCTCTCGGGACGGGCCTATTGACAAGTCGTTTGAATGCTAGCAGCAACCCCCCCGATCGCCAGGGGAAAAGGCGGCCCTTCGCCCGCCATCTCCCGCCCCCCGCCGAATGCCGGCGCCGGGCTGCCGCAAGCCCCACGGCACAGCATCGACCAGCGGCGGCGGCGATGGACCGCCGCACCTGCGACACGCGCCGGGCGGGCGCGGCATCCGTCACGGTTTCTATAATCCGTCTTTCGTCTGCGGCGGACGATGGCGCGCGCGGTCCGGTCCGGGGCGCGCCCCGGTGGCGCCGCAGGTCCTCCCCCACCGAGCACCGCCGTCACCCGCGGTCGAGACATCGCTCCCATGCCCTGGCTGCTGAAGGGCGCCGCCTGGGTCGCCGGTCTGGCGGCCGCGGCCGCGGCGAGCGCGCTGGCCCTGCTGGCGATCGCGCTCGCGTTCGCCTACCCGAACCTGCCGGCGATCGACAGCCTGACCGACTACCGGCCCAAGCTGCCGCTGCGCGTCTACTCGGCCGACCAGGTGCTGCTCGCCGAGTACGGCGAGGAGCGCCGCATCTTCACGCCGATCGACCGCATGCCGGCCGTGATGCGCAACGCCGTGCTCGCCGTGGAGGACGCGCGCTTCTACCAGCACGACGGGGTCGACTACCTGGGCGTCGTGCGCGCGGGCCTGGCCAACGTCACCGACGCCAGGAGCCAGGGCGCGTCGACGATCACGATGCAGGTCGCGCGCAACTTCTACCTGACGACGGAGAAGACGTTCACGCGCAAGATCTACGAGATCCTGCTCGCGCTGAAGATCGAGAACCGGCTCTCGAAGGACCAGATCCTCGAGCTGTACATGAACCAGATCTTCCTCGGCCAGCGCGCCTACGGCTTCGCGGCCGCGGCCGACGCCTACTTCGGCAAGCCGCTGGCCGAGCTCACGCTGGCCGAGGCGGCGCTGCTCGCGGGCCTGCCGAAGGCGCCGTCGGCGTACAACCCGCTCGTCAACCCGCAGCGCGCGCAGGCGCGGCAGCGCTACATCCTCGACCGCATGCTCGAGGTCGGTTTCATCGACGCCGCCGCTCACGCCGCCGCGCGCGCCGAGACGCTGCGCTACCGCCGCCCGGCCGAGATGGCGGTGCACGCCGAGCACGCCGCCGAGACGGCGCGCCAGCTCGTCTTCGCCCAGTACGGCGAGGACGCCTACACCCGCGGCCTGCACGTCTACCTCACGCTCGACGCCGACGACCAGATGGCCGCCTACCGCGCGGTGCGCAAGGGCATCCTCGAGTTCGAGCGCCGCCAGCACTTCCGCGGCCCCGAGGCCGTCGTCGCCCTGCCGGCGGACCCCGACGCGCTGGACCTGCGGGTGGCCGAGGCGCTGGCCGAGCACCCGGACAACGACGAACTGCGCGCCGTCGTCGTGCTCGAGGCGTCGCCGCGGCGCGTCGTCGCGATGCTGCAGACCGGGGAGACGATCACCGTCACCGGCGAAGGGCTGCGCCCGGTGACCTCGGGCCTGTCGGACAAGGCGGCGCCGAACAAGCAGATCCGGCGCGGCGCCGTCGTGCGCGCCGTACGCACGCCCAAGGGCGACTGGGTGCTCACCCAGCTGCCCGAGGTCGAGGGTGCCTTCGTCGCGCTCGACCCCCGCAACGGCCACGTGCGGGCGATGGTCGGCGGCTTCGACTACCGCAAGAGCAAGTTCAACCGCGTCACCCAGGGCTGGCGCCAGCCGGGCTCGGCGTTCAAGCCGTTCGTCTACTCGGCCGCGCTCGAGCAGGGCGTGACGCCGGCCACCGTGATCAACGACGCGCCGCTGTTCTTCCCCGCCAGCACCACCGGCAGCCAGCCCTGGGAGCCGAAGAACTACGACGGCAAGTTCGACGGCCCGATGTCGCTGCGCACCGCGCTGGCGAAGTCGAAGAACATGGTGTCGATCCGCCTGCTGCAGGCCGTCGGCCCCGAGGTCGCGCAGCAATGGGTCAGCCGCTTCGGCTTCGACCCCCAGCGCCACCCGCCGTATCTCACGATGGCGCTCGGCGCCGGCAGCGTGACGCCGCTGCAGATGGCCGTCGCCTACGGCGTGTTCGCCAACGGCGGCCACCGCGTGGCGCCGACGCTGATCCAGCGCATCGTCGACGACAAGGGCCGGGTGCTGTTCGAGGCCAAGCCGCAGCCGCTGGACGAGGAAAGCCGCGTCGTCGACGCGCGCAATGCGTTCGTGATGTCGAGCCTGCTGCAGGAGGTCACGCGCAGCGGCACCGCGGCGCGCGCGCAGGCCACGCTGCGCCGCCCCGACCTGTTCGGCAAGACCGGCACCACCAACGACTCGATGGACGCCTGGTTCGCCGGCTGGCAGCCCACCGTGGTCGCCGTGGCCTGGGTCGGCTACGACACGCCGCGCAAGCTCGGCGACCGCGAGACCGGCGGCGGCCTCGCGCTGCCGATCTGGATCGACTACATGGCGCACGCCCTGAAGGGCGTGCCAGTGACGCTGCCCGCGCCGCCGGAAGGCGTCGTCGACACCGGCGGCGACTGGGCCTACGCCGAGTTCACCGGCGCCGCGGGCGTCAAGAGCCTCGGCCTCGAGGACGTGGTGCCGCAGGCGCCGACCGAGGACGAGCGGCGCAGCATCCTGGACCTGTTCCGCCGCTGAGGCCAGGCGGCGGCGCGCCGCGGCGCGCGGGTCACGCCGCCGCGAAGCGCAGCGGCCGGCCGGCGTACTCGCTCGCGCTCGCCGACAGCACGTCGAAGAACTCGCCGCCGTCGCGCTCGACCCAGCGCCCGTCGACGTGGCGGAAGTGGTACCCCTGGCGCGCCGCGAGCCAGACCTCGTGCAGCGGCGGCTGGGTGTTGATCACGATCCGCCGCCCGCCCGGGAACACGAGCTCGAGCAACCCGCCGGTGCGCTGGGTGTCGATGTCGATCACGTCGTCCTGCAGCCAGCGGTCGACGGTGGCCTCGACGGCGGCGAGCAGCTCGCCGCTCAGGCGGTGGTACTCGGTGTCGGTGAGCGGCGTGGCGGCGGGCGGAGCGACCATGGTCGATAGAATCAAGACGATGAGAAAGTTGCCGCCGAGTGTAGCCAGCGGCCTGCGCGCCGTGCGACGCGCCGGGCCAGTGGCCCTGACGGTCGCGGGCGTGATCGCGGCGACGCTGGCCGGCTGCGGCCAGAAGGGGCCGCTGACGTTGCCGCCGCCGGCCACGGCGGCGTCGGCACCGGCGCGGTGACGCTGCCCGGCGCCCCCTGGCTGCACCGCCGCGGCCGCACGCTGCATCTCGAGGGGGTCGCGCTCGACGCGCTCGCGCGCGCGCACGGCACGCCGCTGTACGTCTATTCGCGTGGGGTGATGCGAGAGGCGGTGCGCCGCTACGCCGACGCCCTCGCCGGGCGGCCGCACCTGCTGTGCTATGCGATGAAGGCGAACTCGAACCTCGCCGTGCTGCAGACGCTGGCCGCCGAAGGCTGCGGCTTCGACATCGTGTCGGCGGGCGAGCTCGAGCGGGTGCTCGCGGTGGGCGTGCCGGCCTCGCGCGTCGTGTTCTCCGGCGTGGGCAAGACGCGCGCCGAGATGGGGCGCGCGCTCGAGGCCGGGGTGCGCTGCTTCAACGTCGAGAGCCTGCCCGAGCTCGACCGCCTCGACGAGGTCGCGCGCGCGCACGGCACGCGCGCGCCGGTGAGCCTGCGCGTGAATCCCGACGTCGACGCCCGCACGCACCCCTACATCTCGACCGGCCTGCGCGACAACAAGTTCGGCATCGCCCACGACGAGGCGCTGGCCGCCTACCGCCGCGCGGCCGAGCGGGCCGGCATCGCGGTGCAGGGCATCGATTGCCACATCGGCTCGCAGATCACCGAGCTCGCCCCGTACCTCGACGCCCTCGACCGCGTGCTCGACCTCGTCGAGGCGGTCGAGGCGGCAGGCATCGGCCTGCACCACGTCGACCTCGGCGGGGGCCTGGGCATCACCTACGCCGACGAGCAGCCGCCGGGCGCCGACGCGATGGTGCGCGCACTGCTCGCGCGCCTGGACGCGCGCGGCCACGGCGCGCGCGAGGTGCTGCTCGAGCCCGGGCGCTCGATCGTCGGCAACGCGGGCGTGCTGCTGACCGAGGTGCAGTACCTGAAGCCCGGGCCGCACAAGAACTTCTGCATCGTCGACGCGGCGATGAACGACCTCGTGCGCCCGGCGATGTACGGCGCGTGGATGGACATCGTGCCCTGCACCGAGCGCGACGGTGCGGCGCGCACCTGGGACGTCGTCGGCCCGGTGTGCGAGTCGGGCGACTGGCTCGGTCGCGACCGGCCGCTCGCCGTCAGGCCCGGCGACGTGCTCGCCGTGCTGTCGGCCGGCGCCTACGGCTTCGTGATGGCGAGCAACTACAACAGCCGCCCGCGCGCCGCCGAGGTCATGGTCGACGGCGACCGGGCCTTCGTCGTGCGCGAGCGCGAGCGCATCGAGGACTTGTGGCGCGGCGAACGACCGTGGCCGGACGACGCCTGACCGCTCGCGGCGCCACGCACGACGAACGACGGGCCGGGCAGGCCCGTTCTTCATCCGTCGTCCGTCATCCGTCACCCCAGACGCCCTTCCTCGACCGCGTGGCAGGCCACCTGCACGCCGGCGAACGTCTTCAGTGCCGGGCGCTCGCGGCTGCAGCGCTCGTTCGCGTGCGGACAGCGCGGGTGGAACGCGCAGCCGCTCGGCGGGTTCAGCGGGTTCGGCACCTCGCCCTGCACCGGCGTGCGCGCGCGACCCGTCATGTGGATGTCGGGGATCGCGTCGAGCAGCATGCGCGTGTACGGGTGCCGCGGGCGCGCGAACAGCTCGCGCTTCGGCGCCAGCTCGACGAGCCGGCCGAGGTACATCACGCCGACGTCGTCGGAGACGTGCCGCACGACGGCCAGGTTGTGCGAGATGAAGAGGTACGTCAACCCGCGCTCGCGCTGCAGGTCCTTCATGATGTTGAGCACCTGCGCCTGCACCGACACGTCGAGCGCCGACGTCGGCTCGTCGCCGACGAGGAACTCGGGACCGGTGGCGAGCGCACGCGCGATCGAGATGCGCTGCCGCTGGCCGCCGGAGAACTGGTGCGGGAACTTCTCGGTGTCGGCGCCGGCCAGCCCCACCGAGCGCAGCAGCTCGACGACGCGGTCGTGGACCGCGGCGTCGCCCTGCACCAGGCCGTGCTCGCGCAGCGGCTCGGCGACGATGTCGAGCACCTTCCAGCGCGGGTTCAGGCTCGCGTACGGGTCCTGGAAGATCATCTGCATGCGCCGGCGCAGCAGGCGCAGCGCGGCGCCGTCGACCTTCGCGGTATCGGTGCCGTCGAAGTGCACGCTGCCGCGCGTGGGCGCGTACAGGCCCACCAGCAGCCGCGCGACCGTGCTCTTGCCGCAGCCCGACTCGCCCACCAGCGCCAGCGTGCGGCCGCGCGTGATCGCGAAGCTGACGCCGTCGACCGCGTGCACGAACTGGCGCGGCTTGCGCTCGACGACGCGGTTGAGCCACGGCGCCGAGACGTCGAACACCTTCGCGAGGTCGCGCACCTCGACGAGGGTGCGCGCGTCCTGGGCCGCGGCGCTCACGGGCGTGACCCTCCCGCGTGCAGCCAGCACGCGGCGCGTGTCGCACCGGCGGCCATCAGGTCGGGGCGGTCGCGCCGGCAGCGGTCGAACGCCTTCGGGCAGCGCGGGTTAAACGCGCAGCCGGGCGGGATCGCGTTCAGCCGCGGCATCGCGCCGTCGATCTGCAGCAGCCGCTCGCGGTCCTCGTCCATCGCCGGGATCGAGCCCATCAGGCCCTCGGTGTACGGGTGGTTCGGGTGGTGGATCACGTCGTGCACCGGGCCGACCTCGACGATGCGCCCGGCGTACATCACGGCCACCCGGTCGCAGGTCTCGGCGATGACGCCCATGTCGTGCGTCACCAGCATCACCGCCGCGCCGTGCTCCCGGCACAGGCGCTTGAGCAGCGCGATGATCTGCGCCTGGATCGAGACGTCGAGCGCCGTCGTCGGCTCGTCGGCGACGATCAGGCGCGGCTCGGCCGCGAGCGCGAGCGCGATCACGACGCGCTGGCGCATGCCGCCCGAGAACTGGTGCGGGTACTGGTCGATGCGCGCCTCGGCGGCCGGGATACCGGTTTCCTGCAGCAGGCGGATCGCGCGCTGACGCGCCTCGGCCTCGCCGACCGGCAGGTGGGTGCGGATCGTCTCGACGAGCTGGCGGCCGATCGTGTACAGCGGGTTCAGCGACGTCAGCGGGTCCTGGAAGATGGCGCCGATCTTGCGGCCGCGGATCGCGCGCATCTGCTCGTACGGCAGGTTGTCGATGCGCTGCCCTTCGAGCCGGATCTCGCCGCCGGCCACGCGCCCCGGCGGCTCGAGCAGGCCGATGATCGCCGCACCCGTCAGCGACTTGCCCGCCCCCGATTCGCCGACCACGCCGAGCACCTCGCCCGGCGCGATCTCGAACGAGACGTCGTCGAGCGCGAGCAGCGTGCCGCGGCGAGTCGGGAATTCGACGCGCAGGTGCTTCACTTCGAGCAGCGGGGCGGCCATCAGCGTCCGCCGGGCCGCCCCAAGGGCGCTGCGGCCCCCTCGGGGGGTACCGAACGAAGTGAGGTCGGGGGCACGTTCATCGCAGGCGGGGGTTGAGGGCGTCGCGCAGCCAGTCGCCGAGCAGGTTCACCGACAGCGCGATCAGCACCAGCACGACGCCGGGGAAGATCGTGATCCACCACTCGCCGGAGAACAGGAAGTCGTTGCCGACGCGGATCAGCGTGCCGAGCGACGGCTGCGTGGGCGGCACGCCCACGCCGAGGAACGACAGCGTCGCCTCGATGATGATCGCCGAGGCGACCTGGATCGTCGCCAGCACGAGCACCGGCCCCATCACGTTGGGCAGCACGTGGCGAAGCATGATGCGCGCCGGCGAGACGCCGACGACGCGCGCCGCCTGCACGTACTCCTTGTGGCGCTCGACGAGCGTCGAGCCGCGCACCGTGCGCGCGTACTGCACCCAGCCCGACAGCGAGATGGCGAGGATCAGCACCGCGAAGGCGAGCGTCTCGTGGGCGTTCGGGAACATCACGCGGCCGACGCCGTCGATCAGCAGCGCGATCAGGATCGCCGGGAACGACAGCATCACGTCGCACACGCGCATGATGAAGGCGTCGGTCTTGCCGCCGACGAAGCCCGACAGCAGCCCGAGCCCGACGCCGAGCAGCACCGACAGCGCCACGGAGGCCAGGCCGACGAACAGCGAGATGCGCGCGCCGTACATCAGCGCCGAGAGGATGTCGCGCCCTTGGTCGTCGGTGCCGAGCAGGTACTTCGTCGTGCCGCCTTCGAGCCACGCCGGCGGCAGCCGCGAGTCGGCGAGTTCGAGCGACGCGAGGTCGAACGGGTTGTGCGGCGCGACCCAGTCTGCGAACACGGCGCAGAACACGCAGACGAACGCGATCGCGGCGGCGACGATCGCCACCGGCGAGGTGCGGAAGCTGTACCAGACGTCGCCGTCGAAGAAGCGGCGCAGCGCGGCTTGCATCGGGAAGGAAGGTGGCGAGGGCGGGCGCCGCCGCACGACGCGGCGACGCCCGCGCTCCGGTCAGGGCTGCTTGACGGTGATGTAGCGGAACGGCATGAAGTTGTCGGGCAGCTGCACGAGCTCGACGTTCTTCTTCATCGCCCACGCCAGCGCCTGCTGGTGCAGCGGGATGTGGCCGATGTCGTCCTGGTGGATCTTGAACGCCTCGGCGATCATCGCGTTGCGCTTGGCCTGGTCGGTCTCGCTCTGGATCAGGTTGGTCAGCTCGTCGACGCGGGCGTTGCTGTAGCTGCCGAGGTTGAACTGGCCCTGCCCCTTGTCGTTGGGCGTGTGCATCAGCGCGTTGAGCGGGTTGTGCGAGTCGTAGGTGCCCGGCGTCCAGCCGAGCAGGTAGAAGCTGGTGTCGCGGCGCAGGATTTTCGGGAAGTACGTCGCCTTGCTCTCGGCCTGCAGGTTGACCTTGACGCCGATGCGCGCCAGGTTGGCCGCCACCGCCTGGCAGATCTGCTCGTCGTTGACGTAGCGGTCGTTCGGGCAGTTCATGCCGACCTCGAAGCCGTTCGGGTAACCGGCATCCGCAAGCAGCTTCTTCGCGCCGTCGGGGTCGTACGGCAGGCGCTTGTTCAGCTCGGGCACGAAGCCCTTGATGCCCGGCGCGACCATCAGCCCGGTCGGCGTGGCGGCGCCGCGCATCACGCGCGTCTTGATCGTCTCGATGTCGATCGCCTGGTAGAACGCCTGGCGCACCCGCTTGTCCTTGAACGGGTTCTTGCCCTTGACGCTCGAGCTCAGCAGCTCGTCGCGCTTCTGGTCCATGCCGAGGAAGATCGTGCGCAGCTCGGGCCCCTGCATCACCTTCAGGTTCGGGTTGGCGGCGATGCGCGCGACGTCCTGCAGCGGCACCGGCTCCATCACGTCGATCTCGCCCGACAGCAGCGCCGCGACGCGGGTGGCGTCGTTGCCGATCGGCGTGAACACGACTTCGGTGACGTTGCCTTCGATCTTGCCCCAGTAGGTCGGGTTGCGCTGCAGGACGGTGCGCTGCGTCGGCTGGCGTTCGCGCAGCCGGAACGGCCCGGTGCCGTTGGCGCGGAAGCTCGCCGCGTTCTCGATCCCCTTGCGGCGGTCGACCGGCAGCTCGGCCTTGTTGTCCTCGCACCACTTCTTGCTCATCACGTACACGAGCGAGATCACGTCGGGCAGGATCGGAAACGGCGCCGTCGTCTCGATCTCGACGGTGTGCGCGTCGACCTTGCGCACCTCCTTGATCGAGGCCGTGTAGGTCTTCATGTCGGAGCCCTCGCCGGCGGCGCGCCGGAACGAGAACACGACGTCGTCCGCGGTGAACGGCGTGCCGTCGTGGAACGTCACGCCCTTGCGCAGTTCGAAGCGCCACACCGTGGGCGAGGTCTGCCGCCACGCGGTGGCCAGCGCCGGCTTCAGCGCCAGCTTCTCGTCGCGGCCGACCAGCGGCTCGTAGATGTTGCTCGTCACGCTCAGCTGCAGCGACTCGTTGAGCGAGTGCGGGTCCATCGACGTCGCGTCGCCCTGGTTGGCCACGCGCAGCGTCACGGCCGACGCGACGCCGAACGACAGCGCCAGCGCGGCGGCGATCAAGGTGGTGCGGAACTTCATGGGCCTCTCCTTCGAAGGATGGTCGCGGTCAGTGGGCCGCGGCGGATTTCTCGATCCGCAGCCGCGGATCGACGGCGAAGTACAGCAGGTCGACGATCAGGTTGATGACGACGAAGATCAGCGCGATCAGGCACAGGTAGGCCGCCATCACCGGGATGTCGGCAAACTGCACTGCCTGGATGAACAGCAGCCCCATGCCCGGCCACTGGAACACCGTCTCGGTGATGATCGCGAACGCGATCAGCGAGCCGAGCTGCAGGCCGGTGATCGTGATCACCGGCACCAGCGTGTTCTTCAGCGCGTGGCCGAAGTAGACGACGCGGTTGGGCAGGCCGCGCGCCTTCGCGAACTTGATGTAGTCGGTGCGCAGCACCTCGAGCATCTCGGCGCGCACCAGGCGCATGATCAGCGCGAGCTGGAACACCGACAGCGTGATCGCGGGCAGGATCAGGTGCCGCCAGCCCAGCGGCGACAGGAACCCCGTGGTCCACCAGCCGATCTGCACGACCTCGCCGCGCCCGAAGCTCGGCAGCACCTTCAGCTCGACGGCGAACACGAGGATCAGCAGGATGCCGATCAGGAACGTCGGCAGCGAGACGCCGAGCAGCGACGCCGACATCGCCACCTGGGCGCCGAAGCTGCCGCGGTTGAGCGCCGCGTAGACGCCGAGCGGAATGCCCACCAGCAGCGCGAGCACGCCGGCCGTCAGCGCGAGTTCCATCGTCGCCGGAAACCGCTCGACGATCAGCGCCGAGACCTTGCGCCCCTGGCGCAGCGACAGGCCGAATTCGCCCTGCACCGCGTTGCCGACGAAGCGCGCGAACTGCACCGGGAACGGCTGGTCCAGGCCGAGGTCGGCGCGCAGCTGGTCGCGCTGCTCGGGCGTGGCGTCCTGGCCGAGCAGGTTCGTCACCGGGTCGCCGACGTACTGGAACAGCATGAAGGCGATGAACGCCACCGCCAGCATCACGACGACGGCCTGGAGGAGGCGGCGGAGGATGAACGCGAGCATGAAGCGGCGAACTGTACCGCGGGGGGACGGCCGGCCCGCGGGCGGATGCGGCGGGGCATGCGCGGCGCCGGGCCGTGGTCGCGGCCGCCGCTGCAGGCCTCGGCCGGCGGCGGTGCGGCCAGCCAGGCGGCGCCGAGAGCCCGTCGCCCGGGGGAGCGGCCGAGGCGGTCAGTTGACCTTCACGAGGCGCATGTCGATGCGGTTGTCGGCGCGGTGGACGAGGTCGACGTTGGTCTTCATCGCCCACGGGATGATCTGGTTGTGCAGCGGGATGTGCGACACGTCCTGGTGCGACAGCAGCAGCGCCTGCTCGATCAGGTCGTTGCGCGTCTTCTGGTCGACCTCCTTCTTGATCCGCTCGACCAGCGCGTCCATCTGCGGGTTGCTGTAGCGCCCGACGTTGTAGTTGCCGTCGCCTTGCGCGCCGACGCTGCGCACCAGCGACTGCAGCGTGTACAGGGCGTCGAACGTCGGCACGCCCCAGCCGAGCATGTAGATGCTCGCCTCGTAGCGCTGGATCATCGGGAAGTACGTCACCAGCGGCAGCGTGCGCAGCTTGGCCTTGACGCCGATGCGCGCCCACATCGCGGTCACCGCCTGGCAGATCTCCTCGTCGTTGATGTAGCGGTTGTTCGGGCACGCGAAGTCGACCTCGAAGCCGTCCGGGTAGCCGGCGTCGGCGAGCAGCTTCTTCGCCGCCTCGACGTCGTACGGCCAGCGCTGGTCGGCCTTCTTCGTCCAGCCGTTGACCTGCGGCGAGATCAGCGTTCCGGTGGGCTGCGCGAGGCCGCGCATCGTCACCCGCGCGATCGTGTTGATGTCGATCGCCTGGTACAGCGCCTTGCGCACGCGCACGTCCTTCAGCGGGTTCTTGCCCTTGACGTTGCTGCCCGGCAGCTCGTCGCGGTACTGGTCCATGCCGAAGAAGATCGTGCGGTTCTCGGCCCCGTCGACGACTTTCAGCCCCGCGGTGTTGCGCAGCCGCGGCAGGTCGGCCGGCGACGGGTCGAGGATCATGTCCACTTCGCCCGACAGCAGCGCGGCCACGCGGGTGGCCTCGGCACGCACCGGCGTGTAGACGATCTCGGTCACGTTGCCTTCCATCTTGCCCCACCAGTTGGGGTTGCGCGTCAGCACCAGCCGTACGTCCTGCTCCCAGCTCTTGAGCATGAACGGCCCGGTGCCGTTGGCATTGCGGTGGGCGAAGTTCTCGTCCTTCGTCTTGATGTCCTTCGGCTCCACGGAGTTGTTCTTCTCGGCCCAGCCCTTGTCCATCATCCGCAGCTCGGTGAGCTGGCGCAGCAGCACCGGGTTCGGACCCTTGGTGAAGATGTCGATCGTGTGGTCGTCGACCTTGACGATGCGGTCGATGCCCTGCGTGTAGACGCCGAAGTTCGACGTCTTGGCCATCGCGCGCTCGAGCGAGAACACGGCGTCGTCGGCGTCGAAGTCGGCGCCGTCGTGGAACTTGACGCCGCGGCGCAGCGTGACGCGCACCTGCGTCGGGCTCATCTGCCTGTAGCCGGTGGCCAGCAGTGGCTCGAGCGCGAAGTTGCGGCTGTTGTAATAGAAGAGCGCCTCGTAGACCGACGCGTGGATACCGTTGGCCAGCGCGTTGTTCTGCGAGTGGATGTCCCAGGTCGGGATGTCGCTCGCACTGGCCCAGCGGAACGTCTTCGCCTGCGCGACGGACGCACTGCAGGCGATGACGCCGGCAAGGCCGAGCGCGACGACGGGCTTGGACAGCATCTGCACCATGACGGGCCTTTCTCGGAGCGAAGCCCGCATGATGCGCAATCGACGTGCCCGCCGTGAGCGGGAATGCCCCGATCCGCGCAGGTGCCGTCCGGTGCATCGTCGAGGAACACGCGACGCCAGCAAGTGAAAAGGCCGCCCGAGGGCGGCCTTGATGCGAAGGGGTCGACCCCCCCGGAATCAGAACGTGTGGCGGATGCCCAGATAGACCTGCGACTGGTCCCGGCCGGCGGCCGGAGCAGGCGCGTTGTGCAGCGCCGCGCCCGTGTACAGGCCATACGCGCCGGCGGAGTCGTTGTTCATCCGCGCGTAGCTGATGCCGATCGACGAGCGCTTCGACAGCGCGAAGTCGTAGCCGACGCTGATCAGCGTGGCGCCGGTGTCCGAGGCCTTCACGCCGGTGGACTTGTTCTTCCAGTTGCCGGCGGTGGTGTACGTCAGCAACGCCGTGCCCGGGCCGACGTTGAACGTGACCGGCACCGACCACGCCGTCCGCTCGGCCGCCGCGCCGCCCAGCGCGCCCAGCAGCGTGGTGCGCGAGACGTCGTACGTCAGGCCGACCGTGCCCATGCCGAAGTTGAACAGGCCGTGAAGCGTCCAGGCGCGCTGCTCATTGGCGACGTTGTTGGCCACGTCGTCGTCCACGTCCCAGTAGCTCAGACCGCCGCTGAACGGACCGCCGGCGTACGTCAGGCGGGCCGCGTAGCCGTTCTTCTTGTCCTGACCCGGCAGCGCTTCGGAGGAGCGGAAGCCCGGCGTGTAGTTCAGCTCACCACGCAGACCACCGAGGCTCGGCGTCGTGTAGCGGATGATGTTCTGCGCACGCGAAGCATTGGCGATCGAGTTCGCCGCGCCGGCACCGCCCACGAAACCCAGGATACCGCAGCTGGAAGCCGACAGTGCGGTCGCGCGGGAACCGTGAGTATCGGCGCCGTAGCAGTAATGGGTGTCGAGCTTGCCGATCTGGATCGCACCGAACCCGCCCGACAGACCGACGAACGTGTTGCCGCCGGCGATCGATTGCGTCGCTTCGTCGACGCGGAAGCGCGAATCGATCTGGAAATTGGCGCGCAGGCCACCGCCGAGATCTTCCGTGCCGCTCAGGATGAAGCGCGACGAACCGTCACCGAAAGCGCGCACCGAGCCGCCGCCGTCGCTGTAGGAGGTGTGGTGGAAGCCGACCTTGAAGATGCCGGAGAGCGTCACCGACGACTGCGCCGTCGCCGTGCCGGCAAAAGCACCCAGCACGGCCAGAGCGAGCAGGGATTTTTTCATTTCAACTATCTCCTGGGTTGAACAAGAAGTCCCGATCGGGAAGAAGCCCATCCACCGCAAAGGGCAGGTTGATCGGACCGACCTCCGCTGCGGAAGTTGGACGTATTGCACCAGAGCCCCGCAACACTGCAAAGCTTCGGGGCTGAAAAAGCCCGCCATTGTTGCAGACGAACAACGAGCCCCGCGGTCAGCGGGCGCACGCTTTCGGTGCGCGATGGAGGCGACTGCGCCCCGTCCGTTCTCCTGGCAGATTCGGCTATTCTTGCGCGATGACGGCCACCGACGACGTCCTGATCGCGATCGACAACGGCCTGCGCACGCTGTTCGGCACCGTGCACGCGTCGCGGCCGGCACCGGCAGCGCCGACGGCCGCCGCGCTCGAAGGCGACGACAGGCGCCTGGCCGGCGCGCTGATGCGCGTCAACCACGTCGGCGAGGTCTGCGCGCAAGCGCTGTATCAGGCGCAGGCGCTGACCGCGCGCTCGCCCGAGTTGCGCCGACAAATGATGCGCGCAGCACGCGAGGAAACGGACCACCTCGCGTGGACGCAGCAGCGGCTCGACGAACTCGGCGACCACCCGAGCCGGCTGAACCCGCTGTGGTACGCCGGCGCGTTCGGCATCGGCCTGCTCGCGGGGCGGTTCGGCGACCGCGTGAGCCTCGGCTTCGTCGTCGAGACCGAGCGCCAGGTCGAGCAGCACCTGGCCGGGCACCTGGACCGGCTGCCGGCGCACGACACGGCGTCGCGGGCGATCGTCGAGCAGATGATGCACGACGAGGCGCGCCACGCCGACGAGGCGCAGGCCGCCGGCGGCGCCGACTTGCCGCTGCCGGTGCGCATGCTGATGCGCGCCGCGGCCAAGGTCATGACGGTGACGGCGCACCGCATCTGACGCCGGCGGCGCTGGCCGCTCAGCCCTCGACGATCTCGAACGACGTCGTGATCTCGGCCGTCTTGCCGAGCATGATCGTCGCCGAGCAGTACTTGTCGTGCGACAGCGCGATGGCGCGCTCGACGGCGGCGGTCGGCAGGCCGCACCCGGTGACGACGAAGTGCAGCGCGATGCGGGTGAAGACTTTCGGGTCGACGGGAGCGCGTTCGGCACTGACCTTGACCTGGCAGCCGCGCACGTCGTGCCGCCCGCGCTTGAGGATCAGCACGACGTCGTAGGCGGTGCAGGCGCCGGTGCCGGCGAGCAGCGTCTCCATCGGCCGCGGCGCCAGGTTGCGGCCGCCGCCGTCGGCGGCGCCGTCCATCGCGAGCAGGTGGCCGCTGCCCGTCTCGGCGACGAAACCCATGCCGCTGTCGCGCACCCAGTGGATCGTGCATTCCATCTTGCCTGCCCCGCACCGCGCCGGTGCCTGCCCATCCGGTGTGCCGGATTTTGCACCGCGCCACCGCCGGCACGCCGCGTCGCCGCCACCGATGCAAGAGGGATATTGCAGCGCAGCATGGAGGGCGCTAGACTCCGTCCAACGCTGTTCGGGCTAGGGTGCGACGAACCCGGCCGGGGCAGCAAGCGGTTGTCTCCTCCACCTCCTCTGTTGGTGGTTCAGGCCCGGGCGGCGACGCCCGGGCCTCTTTTCTTGCCCCGGCGGTGCGCGACCGCGCGGCTATCATCCCGGCCCCGCGTTCCCGCCCGGCCCGCCAGGGGCCGCCCGCCATGCCCTTCGGCACCCGCGCGCGCACGCAGCGCACGATCGACTACCTGCGCAAGATCCTGACCGCCAAGGTCTACGACGTCGCGATCGAATCGCCGCTCGAGCCGGCGCGGTCGCTGTCCAAGCGCCTGGGCAACACGGTACTGCTCAAGCGCGAGGACCAACAGCCGGTGTTCAGCTTCAAGCTGCGCGGGGCGTACAACAAGATGGCGCAGCTCGCGCCCGAGCAGCTCGCGCGCGGCGTGATCTGCGCCTCGGCCGGCAACCACGCGCAGGGCGTCGCGCTGGCGGCCAGGAGGCTCGGCTGCCGCGCCGAGGTCGTGATGCCGGTGACGACGCCGCAGCTGAAGATCGCCGCCGTGCGCGCGCTCGGCGGCCACGTCGTGCTGCACGGCGACAGCTACTCCGACGCCTACGCGCACGCGCTCGCGCTCGAGCGCGAGCGCGGGCTGACGTTCGTGCACCCGTTCGACGACCCCGACGTGATCGCCGGCCAGGGGACGGTGGGCATGGAGATCCTGCGCCAGCACCAAGGGCCGATCGACGCCGTCTTCGTGGCCATCGGCGGCGGCGGGCTGATCGCCGGCATCGCCGCCTACGTCAAGGCGGTGCGCCCGGAGATCCGCATCGTCGGCGTACAGATGCGCGACTCCGACGCGATGCTGCGTTCGGTGCGCGCCGGCAAGCGGGTGCAGCTGCACGACGTGGGCCTGTTCTCCGACGGCACCGCGGTCAAGCTCGTCGGCGAGGAGACGTTCCGCCTCGCGCGCGACCTCGTCGACGACTACGTCGTCGTCGACACCGACGCCGTGTGCGCGGCGATCAAGGACATCTTCGAGGACACGCGCAGCATCGTCGAGCCCGCCGGCGCGCTCGGCGTGGCGGCGATCAAGCAGCACGTCGAGACGAGCGGCGCCCGGGGACAGACGCTGGTGTCGATCACCTGCGGCGCCAACATGAACTTCGACCGCCTGCGGTTCGTCGCCGAGCGCGCCGAGGTCGGCGAGCGCCGCGAGGCGCTGTACGCGGTCACGATTCCCGAGGAGCGCGGCTCGTTCAAGCGCTTCTGCACCCTCGTCGGCCCGCGCAACGTGACCGAGTTCAACTACCGCATCAGCGACGCGAAGCTCGCCCACGTCTTCGTCGGCATCGCGGTGCAGCGCCGCGACGAGGCGGCGCAGATCGCCGCCAACTTCGAGCGCCACGGCTTTCCCACCGTCGACCTGACCGACGACGAGCTCGCCAAGCTGCACATCCGCCACATGGTGGGCGGGCGCTCCGAGCTCGCGCACGACGAGCGGCTGTTCCGCTTCGTGTTCCCCGAGCGGCCCGGCGCACTGATGAAGTTCCTCGCCGCGATGCACCCGGGCTGGAACATCAGCCTGTTCCACTACCGCAACCAGGGCGCCGACTACGGGCGCATCCTGGTGGGCATCCAGGTGCCGCGCGGCGACCGCCGGGCGCTGCGTGAATTCCTCGCCACGCTCGGCTATCCGTTCGTCGACGAGACGGACAACCCGGTCTACCGCCTCTTCCTGCGCTGACGCACCGTCGTCCCGAGTCCGTACACTCGGTGGCATGGCGACCGCCCGCTCGCTGATCGCCCCCACCTCCAACCCGCTGCTCGAGCGCGCGCTGCGCGACAAGCTGGCGCGCCGCAGCGCGACCTGCGGCAGCCTCGGCGAGCTCGAGCCGCTGGCAGTGCGGCTGGGGCTGCTGCAGAACACGCTCAAGCCCCGGCTGCGCGACCCGCACGTGCTCGTGTTCGCGAGCGACCACGGCCTCGTCGTCGACGTCGCCGAAGCACCGCCGCGGCCGACGCGCGAACTCGTCGCCCAGGTGCTGCAGGCGCAGTCGCCGCTGACGGTGTTCGCCCGCATCCAGGGCATGGCGCTGTGGGTCGTCGACGCCGGGGTCGCCGACCCGCTGCCGCGCCACGAGCACCTGGTCACGCGCAAGATCGCCCACGGCACGCGCAACGCGCGCCTGCACGCGGCGATGAGCGTCGACCAGGCGCACGCGGCGATCCGCGCCGGGATGGAGATCGCCGAGGCGCTGCGCGGCAACGTCGTCGTCTGCGCCGGGCTGGGCGTGGGCACCGACATCGGGGCTGCGCTGGTGCTCGCGCGGCTCACCGACGCGCCGCTGGCGGACCTGCTCACGGCGTCGCCCGACACGCCCGAGCCGGACCTCGCGCGCGCGCTCGTGGCCGCCGAAGGCGCGCTCGGCCGCCATCGCGCCGTCGTCGACCCGGTCGAGGTGCTGGCCGCGCTCGGCGGCTTCGACATCGCGATGATGGTCGGCCTGATGCTCGGCGCGGCGGCCAAGCGCCAGCTGCTGATGGTCGACGGCATGGCGGCCTGCGCGGCGCTGCGCGTGGCGCAGTGCATCGCCTCGGCGGTGACCGACTACTGCGTGTTCTGCCGCAGCCACGGCCGTGCGGGCCTGGACCACGCGATGGCGCAGTTCCAGGCCTCGGCCCTGCTCGAGCTCGGCATGGACAGCATCGACGGCACCGGGGCGACGCTCGCCTGGCCTCTGGTCAAGGCCGCGGCGGCGTTGCTGACCGAAGTCGCCGAAGGCGAGGACCCGGGGCCCTCGCGTCCCGTCGTGCTCGACGGCGGCAGCGCCGTCTAAACCCCGACGAGCGCCTACTGCGACTCGTCCGGCGGCTCGTGGTCGACGCCGTCGACCGACCCTTCGTGCATCGGCACCGCCGCCGGCGCGGCGGGCATCGGCGGCGGCCGGTTGATCGAGTAGGGCAACGGGCGCGGCGGCGGAA
>CALIDR010000294.1 GCA_938022295.1 uncultured Burkholderiaceae bacterium | reverse complement strand
TCGACGAACTCGTCGAAGCGCGTCAGGTTGCTCGCCAGGCCGTGCACGAACAGCAGCGCCGGATCGGCTGGCGCGCCGTCGGGGCGGCGCACGCGCCACGACAGCGGCGCGCCGTCGCGCGCCGCGCGGCGGCGCGGCGTGTCGAAGGCGGCGGTGGCGGCGGGCGGCGGCATCGGCGGGGCGCGCGCATTGTCGCGAGCGCCGTCGTGGCGGCCGCGCCGACGCGCACCCCGAACAAAAAGGGCCGCCTCGCGGCGGCCCGGGTTCAGCGATGCCGGATGGCGGTCACTTCATCAGCTTGAAGACCCACACCATGCCACCCTGCTCGAGGTAGTTGACCTTCTTGGCCACGTCGCCACCCCACAGCGGCACCGCGCCGCCCCAGCCGGAGACCACGGCGACGTACTGCTCGCCCTTGTCTTCCCATGTCACCGGCGGCGCGACGACGCCCGAGCCGGTCTGGTACTGCCACAGCACCTTGCCCGTCTTGGCGTCGGCGGCCTTCAGGTAGCCCTCGGGCGTGCCCCAGAACACGAGGTTGCCGCCGGTGGTCAGCACGCCGCTCCACAGCGGCGCGTCGTTCTTGACCTCCCACACGATCTTGCCCGTCTTCGGGTCGATCGCGCGCAGCGCACCGATGTACTCGTCGTCGATCGTCTTGATCGTGAAGCCGGCGCCGAGGTAGGCCGCACCCTTCTTGTAGGTGATCGGCTCGTTCCAGATCTCCATGCCCCACTCGTTGGACGGCACGTAGAACAGCTTCGTGTCGGGGCTGTAGGCCATCGGCATCTGATTCTTGCCGCCGAGGAAGCTCGGCGCGGCGAACACGACGTTGCCCTTCTTGCCGTCGGCGCTGGCGGTCGGGTCGCCGGGGCGGTTCTCGGGCACGTAGTTCGGGCGCCCGGTCTTGAGGTCGATGCCGGTGGCCCAGGTGACCTTCTTGACGAACGGGAACGCGTTGACGAGCTCGCCGGTGCGCGCGTCGTTGACGTAGAAGAAGCCGTTGCGGTCGGCCTTGCCGCCGAGAATGCGGTTGCCGTCGTCGAAGGTCACGAACTCGTTGACGCCGTCGAAGTCCCAGCCGTCGTTGGGCGTGTTCTGGTAGTGCCACTTGATCTGGCCGGTCTTGACGTCGATGGCCACCGTCGAGCACGAGTACAGGTTGTCGCCCTTGCGCAGATGGCTGTTCCACGGCGCCGGGTTGCCGGTGCCGAAGTACGCCAGGCCGGTGCGCGGGTCGTAGGTGCCGCCGAGCCAGGTCGCGGCGCCGCCCGTCTTCCACAGGTCGCCCGGCCACGTCTTGCCAGGGGTGCCGGAGACGCCGTTCTCGATCGCCTTGCCGTCCTTGTCGTACCTGTAGCCCATGTGGCCCTCGACGACCGGGCGCACCCAGACCAGCTCGCCCGTCTTCGGGTTGCGCGCCTCGACACGGCCGACGACGCCGAACTCGCCGCCGGAGACGCCCGTCAGCAGCAGGCCCTCGGCGATCAGCGGCGCGGCGGTGTAGCTGTAGCCGGCGGCGTAGTCGTCGATCTTCTCCTTCCACACGACGTCGCCGGTCTTGCGGTCGAGCGCGACGAGCTGCGCGTCGAGCGTGCCGAAGATCACCAGGTTGTCGTACAGCGCGGCGCCGCGGTTGATGACGTCGCAGCACGGCATGATGCCCTCGGGCAGCCGGTGCTCGTACTTCCACAGCCGCTTGCCGGTCTTGGCGTCGAGCGCGTAGATGCGCGAGTACGACGCGGTGACGTACATCACGCCGTCGTGGATCAGCGGCTGCGACTGCTGGCCGCGCTGCTTCTCGCCGCCGAACGAGTACGACCACATCGGCACCAGGCGCGCGACGTTGCCGCTGTTGATCGTCTTCAGCGGCGAATAGCGCTGGCCCTGGGTGCCGATGCCCCAGCTCAGCACGTTGTTCGTCGTCTTCGCGTCGTCGCGGATCATCTGATCCGTGACCGTCGCGTGGGCCGCCAGCGAGGCCAGCGAGGCACCCACCAGCAGGGTCGTTAGCTTCAGTCGCATCGATCTCTCCTCCAGGTCACACAAGGGAACGTCGGCGCCACCATCGCCACCGAACGCCGTGCTCAGCGCAATCCGCGTGCCAGCGCCGCGAGCCACGTCCACCGGCCCGGCTTTGCGGGGTTACCCGCAAGGCGGTGCTCCAGCGTCGCACAGCGGCGCGGCGCGAACGCCGCTCAGCGCGCCGCCCCGCCCTGCAACACCGCGCGCTCGTGGCCGGGGTACAGGTGGGTGACGTTGCGCAGGTACTCGGTGCCGAACGCGGCCCAGCCGCGGAACTCGGCCGGCACCGGCGCGGCGAGCACGTCGGTGACGTCGTAGCCCGCCGCCGCCGCGCGCGCCAGGTGCTGGTCGAGCCAGGTCAGGTAGCGCCGCGTCTGCTCGACGCCGAG
Source organism: uncultured Burkholderiaceae bacterium (assembly GCA_938022295.1). Lineage (GTDB taxonomy): Bacteria > Pseudomonadota > Gammaproteobacteria > Burkholderiales > Burkholderiaceae_C > Calidifontimicrobium. Next base: position 19,456 of record CALIDR010000294.1, on the reverse strand, counting down.
CGCGTCGTTGCGCACCGGGCCGTGGCTCGGCACCAGCGTGCGCCAGCGCGCCGCCGGCAGCGCGGCCAGGCTCGCGAGCCAGCGGTCGACGTGCGCGTGCGGCGTCGTCGGGATGCGGTCGACGAACACCAGGCCGCCGACGAACGCGACCCCGCTCGCGCGGTCGACGAGCACGAGGTCGCTGTCGGTGTGGCCGGCGAGCTCGATCAGCTCGAACTCGCGCGTGCCCACGCGCCGCGTGCCGGCGGCCACCGGCGCGTCCGGCAGCAGCACCTCGGTGCCCTTCATCCAGTCGCCGCACAGGCGGTAGAGGTTGTCCTCGTACGACTTGCCCTCGCGCGCCATGCCCTCGCGGGTGGCCGGCGTCGCGCGCCGCGGCACGTCGGCGAACGCCTGGTTGCCGAGGAAGTAGTCGGGGTGCAGGTTGAGGTGGATCACCTCGACCACCGGCTCGGTCGTCGTGCGCGCGATCAGCGCGCGCAGCTGCTCGCCGTAGCGGCGGCTGGGGCCCGTGTTGACGACGACGACGCCGGCGCCGGTGACGATGAACCCGGTGTTGATGATGTTGCAGCCGTTGGCGCGCGAGAAGTCGTCGTTGTCGCCCTCGACGACGTAGACGCCGGGTGCGAGCGCGCGCGCCTGCAGCCGGTAGTCGAGCGTCTTCTCGTCGGCGCGGGGGCCGGCGGCGAGCGCCGACGCGGCCGCCAGTGCGAGGGTCAGGCCGACGCCTGCGAACGACGGCGGCCTCATGGCGACGGCAGGCGCGACTGGATCCGGTTGCCGCCGTTGTCGGTGCCGACCACGCGCACGCCGCCCTTCGGCGGCGCCGGGAAGTCGAACGAGAACACGGGGTTCTCGCTCACCGGCTCGAAGGTGGCCAGCCGGGCGAGCTCGCGGTCGTCGCCGTCGCGCACCGACAGCCGGTTGACGTAGAACGCCGGGATGCCGCCGACGAGGCCGGTGTCCATCGGGTGCATCACCTGCAGCCGCAGCCGCGCCGCGGCGTCGCCGGCCGGGCTCGACGGGAAGACGCGCGCGTGCACCTGGCCGAGCGTGCGTACCCAGCTGCCGTCGTTGCGCGTGACGCCCGACACCGTGCAGCCGCCGCCGCTGGAATCGACCCAGGTGCCGCCCACGTGCCACACGCCGTCCTTCGTGCGCACCGCGGCGCGCACGGGCGACGCCTGTTCGAGCTTGAAGCGGAACGCGATCGCCGGAAGCGCCTGCAGCGGCCAGTAGTCGAGCACCTTGCGGATCGGGTTGCGGTCGACGACGACGGTGATCTGCTCGACGTCGCGCAGGTCGGTGCGCACGCTGATCGGCACGTTCATCGGGTCCTCGGCGAACTTCGGCCCGATCACCTTGACCCGGTCGTCGAACTGCACGCGGGCGTCCTTGCCGAGGAACTCGCGGCGCATGTCGGGCCACGGGTGCGACTTGAACGGGTCGCCCTCGAACGGGTCGGGCGCGGCGAGTGCGGGCAAGGCCAGCGGCAGCGCCCCGGCGGCGCCGAGGGCGGCCAGCCGGCGCAGGCATCGGCGGCGGTCTTCGGGGAGCGGGCGCGAGGGGTCCATGCCGGGGGGTCGTCGCGACGGGCGCGACAATCGAACGGGACCGATTACAGGGCCGGCGCCGCCAGCGGCCAAGCCCGTGGATACCCGGCGCGGTTGCGCCAAGTTGGATCAGTCCCGTGCCTGGACGCCACGCCCCCGGCCACCGTCCACCCGCCGCCGCCCGTTCGCCACCCCCTGCCGATGCCCGGACTGCCCCTTGCCCCGTTGCGCGCCCTGCTGCTCGCCTGCGCGCTGCTCGCCCGCCCGGCCGCCGCCGACACCGACGTGCCGTTCGTCGTCACGCCGGACAACGTGACGCTGGCGATGCTCGAGCTCGCCGCCGTCGGGCCCGGCGACCACGTGGTCGACCTCGGCTCGGGCGACGGCCGGATCGTGATCCTCGCCGCGCGCCGGTTCGGCGCGAGCGGTCTGGGCGTCGAGATCGTCGGCGACCTCGTGCGCCGCAGCCGCCTCGCGGCCGAACGGGCCGGGGTGGCCGACCGCGTCGAGTTCCGCACCGAGGACCTGTTCACGACCGACCTGTCGCGCGCCACCGTCGTCACGATGTACCTGCTGCCCGAGGTCAACCTGCAATTGCGCCCGCGGCTGCTGGCGCTCGCGCCGGGCACGCGCATCGTCTCGCACGACTACGACCTGGGCGACTGGGTGCCCGACCGCACCCTCGTCGTCGACGCGCCGGACAAGGCGGTCGGGCTCGAGCGGCGCAGCACGCTGCACCCGTGGGTGGTGCCGGCCCGGGTGGCCGGCACCTGGTGCGGCGACGGCGGCGAGGCCCTGCACGTCGAGCAGCGCCATCAGGCGCTGCGCGCGACGATCGGCGGCGAGGTCTGGACGGGCCGTGCCGCCGGCGACCGCCTGACGCTGACCGCGGCCGACGGCCGCCGCCGCACGCTGCGCGTCGAGGCCGGCGCGCTCGTCGGCGAGACGCCGCCGGCGCGCTTCGTGCCCGCCGCCGGCGCCGGCTGCCCGCGCTGACCGCGCCCGGTCGGCCGGGTGCGGGCCGCGCCGGCACGCGCACCGGCGAGCGGAGCAAAATGTCGGCCCGACGACTTTGCGGAGCACCCATGGCCCAGCGTCATCCGACCTCCCGCGCGGTGTGGCTCGCCGCGCTGCTCGTGGCCCTCGCCGGCGCCGTCGCGCCGGCCGCCGCAGGCGAAGTGCGCGTCGTCGCCCGCGCTGCCGACCGCTTCGCCGACATCGGCATCGCCCGCAGCGAGCGCGAGCGCACGCTCGCCGCGCTCGAATCGCACCTCGTCGACTGGGGCCGGCGGCACCTGAAGGGCGACCAGTCGCTGACGATCGAGTGGCTCGACATCGACCTCTCCGGCACCGCGCAGCCGACCGCGCGCGGCGAGCTGCGCACGCTGCGCGGCGGCGCCGACGCGCCCCGCCTGCACCTGCGCTACGCGCTGCAGGCCCGCGGCGCCACGCTCGCGCAGGGCGAGGAGCGGCTGACCGACCTCGGCTACCTCGAGCGCCTGCCGGCCGTGCCCGCCGACGAGCCGCTGCGGCACGAGAAGCGGCTGCTCGACCGCTGGCTCGAGTCGCGCATCGTGCCGCTGCTCGGCGCCCCGCAGTGAGCCCCTGCGCCGCGCGTCGGACCCACCGGCCATGAACGCCGAATCGCCCCCACCCGCCCCGCCCGGCGTCGCCCCGCCCGACGACGGCGCACCGCCCGCAGGCGGCACGTCCGCGTTCTCGATCACGCTGCGCCCGCTGACGTTCGCCGACCCGCTGCGCTGGATCGCGCTCGGCTGGCGCGACTTCACGCGCGCACCGCTGATCGGCCTGTTCTACGGCGGCTGCTTCGTCGTGATGGGCTGGATGCTGATGAAGGTCTACGAGCACGCGCCCGCCTACGTGCTCGCGCTGTCGGCCGGCTTCCTGCTGATGGGGCCGTTCCTGTGCCTCGGGCTGTACCAGACGAGCCTGCGCCTGGAGCGCGGCGAGAAGCCCGACTTCGGCGACTCGCTGCTCGCGTGGGACAAGAAGACCGGCACGCTGGCGATCTTCGGCTTCGTGCTGCTCGTGCTCGAGATGCTGTGGGGGCGCGCCTCGCTCGTCGTCTTCGCGGTCAGCTTCGACGGCATGCCCGACTTCAAGGGATCGATCACGGCGCTGCTGAACCCCGAGAACCTGAACTTCATCGTCGCCTACCTCGCGGTGGGCGGCGTGTTCGCGGGGCTGATCTTCGCCGTCAGCGTGGTCTCGATGCCGATGATCCTGCACCGCCAGACCGACGCCATCACCGCCGGGCTGACGAGCATGCGCCTCGTGCTGACGCAGACCGGCGTGATGCTGTTCTGGGGCGCGCTGATCACGATCCTCGTCGTGCTCGCGATGCTGCCCTGGTTCGCGGGCCTGTTCGTCGTCGGCCCGGTGATCGGCCACGCGAGCTGGCACGCCTACCGCGCCGCGGTCGCCGACTGATCGGCAAGCCGGGGCGGGCCGGCGGCGCCGCGGACGCGGCGGATCAGGGCAGCAGCACGCTCGAGCCGGTCGTGCGCCGGGCCTCGAGGTCGCGGTGCGCGAGCGCGACGTCGGCCAGCGGATAGCGCTGGTCGATGCGGATCTTCACCTGCCCCGAGCGCACGACGTCGAACAGGTCCTCGGCCATCGACTGCGTCGCCTCGCGCGTGGCGATGTGCGTGAACAGCGTCTGCCGCGTCACGTAGAGCGACCCCTTGGCCGCCAGTGTGCCGATCGAGATCGGCGGCACCGGGCCCGACGCGTTGCCGAACGCCGCGAGCAGGCCGAACGGCGCCAGGCAGTCGAGCGAGCGCTCGAAGGTGTCCTTGCCGACCGAGTCGTAGACGACCTTCACGCCGCGCCCGCCGGTGATCGCGCGCACGCGCTCGACGAAGTCCTCCTTGTTGTAGTTGATCGCGTGCGCGGCGCCGTGCTCGAGCGCGAGTTGGCACTTGGCGTCGCTGCCGGCGGTGCCGATCAGCTGCAGGCCGAGCGCCCTGGCCCACTGGCACGCGATCAGCCCCACGCCGCCGGCGGCGGCGTGCCAGACGATGTAGTCGCCCGGGTGCAGGCCGCCTTGGGGCAGCGTGCGCTTGAGCAGGTACTGCACCGTCAGCCCCTTGAGCATCATCGCCGCGGCGGTGTCGAAGTCGATGCCCTCGGGCAGCCGCACGACGTTCTTGGCCGGCATCACCCGCCGCTCGCTGTAGGCGCCGGGGGGCATGCTCGCGTAGGCCGCGCGGTCGCCCGGCGCGAGGTGCTCGACGCCCTCGCCCACCGCCTCGACGACGCCGGCGCCTTCCATGCCCAGCGCGAGCGGCAGCGGGTTCGGGTACAGCCCGGTGCGCTGGTAGACGTCGATGAAGTTCAGCCCGCACGCGTGGTGGCGGATGCGGATCTCGCCCGGGCCGGGGTCGCCGACCGCGACGTCGACGAGGCGCAGCTCCTCGGGGCCGCCGAACTGCTCGATCATCACGCACTTGCTCAGGGTCTCGGCCATGGGTCGCTCCGGGGGTGCAATGGGAGGGGCGGCGCAGGTTAACGCATCGCCCGCCGGCGCAGCGCGCGCCGCACGATGCCCCCGTAGAGCAGCGCGTTGACGAGCACGAGCGCCGCAGCCAGCCGCCACTGCGCCTCGCGCGGCAGCCCCTCGGGATAGATCAGCGCGCCGAGGTAGCGCTCGAGGAAGCTGGTGTCGTAGCCCTCGCCGCCGGCGGCGCGCCGCAGCGCCACTTCCCACGGCGTGAGCGGGCACAGCCCGCCGCTGGCCTCGATCCACACCCCCCACGCCAGCGCCGGCAGGTGCAGCCAGACCAGCCGCGGCCAGCGCCACACCGCAAACGCGCCGAGCACGACCCAGGCGACGAACAGCCCGTGAACCACGAGCACCGCGTCGGCGAGAATGCGCCAGACCATGGCGCCATCATCACATGCGCGATGCGGCGCGTGACCTCCGCCCCCAACCTTGCCGTCGCCACGCTGTGGGCCGACCTGCTGACCCACGCCGGGGTCGACGCCGTCGTGCAGCGCGCGTGGACGAGCAGCATCGCCGGCGAGATCCCGCCCGACCAGGCGCTGCCCGAGATCTGGGTGCGCGACGACGCCCAGCTCGACGCCGCGCGCCGCCTGCTCGACGACCTGCGCCGCACGCCGCAGCGAAGCTGGGTCTGCCGCGGCTGCGGCGAGCGCGTCGAAGGCGGCTTCGAGCAATGCTGGAACTGCGGCGCGATGATGCCGCGCTGATGGCCGGCGCCTGTGCCGCGTCGCGGAGCCGGCGTTGCGGCTGACGCCGGGCCTCGTCGTGCTGCTGACGCTGCCGCCGCTGCTGTGGGCGGGCAATGCCGTCGTCGGGCGGCTGATGGTCGGCCAGGTGCCGCCGCTGGCGCTCAACGCGCTGCGCTGGATCGCCGTGCTCGTGGTGCTGGTGCCGCTGGGGTTTCGCGCGCTGGCCACCGCCGAGGCGCGCGCCGCGGTGGCCCGGCGCTGGCGCGAACTGTCGCTGCTCGGCCTGCTCGGCATGGGCCTGTACAACGCGCTGCAGTACACGGCGCTGACGACGTCGACGCCGGTCAACGTGACGCTGATCGCGGCCAGTTCGCCGGTGTGGATGGTCGCCGTCGGCGCGCTGTTCTACGGCGAGCGCGTCACGCGGCGGGCGCTGCTCGGCGCCGCGCTGTCGCTGGCCGGGGTGGCCGTCGTGCTCGCGCGCGGCGAGCCTGCGCGGCTGATCGAGGTGCGCTTCGTACCGGGCGACCTGTGGATGCTGCTCGCCGTGATCAGCTGGGCGTTCTACACCTGGCTGCTCGCGCGCCCGGGTCCGGCGATGCGCGGCGAGGCGCGCCCGCCCTGGGGCTGGGCCGAGTTCCTGCTCGTGCAGACGCTGTTCGGCGCTGTCTGGGCCGGCGCACTGGCCGCCGCCGAGCTGGCCTTCGCACCGGCGTGGCGGCTGCAGTGGTCCTGGCCGGTCGGCCTGGCGGTGGTCTACGTCGCCGTCGGCCCGTCGCTGCTCGCGTACTACTGCTGGGGCCGCGCGGTGACGGCCGTCGGCCCGGCGGTGGCGGCGTTCTTCGGCAACCTGACGCCGCTGTTCGCGGCGCTGCTGCAGGCCGCGCTGCTGGCCGAGCCGCCGCAGTGGCACCACGCGGCGGCGTTCGCGCTGATCGTGGCCGGCATCGTCGTCTCGACGCGGCGGCGCGCGACCCGGGGGGCCGCCTCGTGACCCCGGCATCCGACGACCTCGACGCGTTCGCCCGCGCGCTGATCGGCAGCCGCTTCTCGGTCTCGCCGAAGCGGCTGCGCGCGCCGGGGCCGAGCGCCGAGCAGCTGCAGGCGATCGTCGAGGCCGCCGGCACCGCACCCGACCACCGCGACCTGCGCCCGTGGCGGCTGCTGCGCATCGCGCCGCACCGCCGCGGCGCCCTCGCCGACCTGTTCGAAGCCGCGCTGCTCGAACGCGACCCCGCCGCCGGCGCCGCCGAGCGTGCCGAGGCGCGCGCGAAGGCGCACCGCGCGCCGGAGCTGCTGCTGGCCGTCGTGCGCCTGGCGCCCCCGCACGACGACGTCGTCGAGCACGAGCGCTACGTCACCCTCGGCGCGGCGCTGATGGCGCTGCTGCTGGCCGCGCACGCGATGGGCTTCGGCGGCATGCTGACCTCGGGCCGCGCGCTGCGCAGCCCCGCGTTCGCGCGCGGCCTGGGTCTGGCGCCCGACGAGCGGCCGGTGTGCTTCGTCTCGCTCGGCACGCCGAGCGACGTGCGCCGGCGGCCGCGGCCTTCGGCGTCGGACCTGCTGGCCGAGTGGGTCCCCGACCCGCAGGGCTGACGACGCTCAGCCTAGATCCGGCAGTTGGGCGCGCCTGAGCGGGCCGTCATCGGGCGCGCTGGCAAGGCGCGAACCGCAGCGATGGCGCGGGCCATCGCGAGGATTCGCAACGCCGCCAGCGTGGCCGAGGGCGGCTCGATCGGGTGCGCAGCGTCGTCACCCAAAAGGTGACCGACCGCGTGGGTGGAAACGCCAAGCAAAACAGTAGCTTGCATGCGGCATCGAGCGGCCGACTGCCGGATCTAGGCTCAGTCGATGCGCACGACGACGCGCCCGCGCACCTGGCCGTCCATCAGGCGGCGCGCGGTCTCGATCGCACCGTCGAGGCCGACTTCGCTCGTCATCGACTCGAGCAGCGCCGGGTCGAGGTCGGTCGCCAGCCGCTGCCAGGCCTCGAGGCGGCGCGGCATCGGCACCATCACGCTGTCGACGCCGGCCAGCGTCACGCCGCGCAGGATGAACGGCGCCACCGTGCCGGGCAGGTCCATCCCCTGCGCCAGCCCGCACGCGGCGACGACGCCGCCGTAGCGCGTCTGCGCCAGCGCGTTGACGAGGGTGTGCGAGCCCACCGCGTCGACGACGGCGGCCCAGCGCTCCTTCTGCAGCGGCTTGCCAGGCACGGCGAGTTCGGCGCGGTCGATCACCGCGGCCGCGCCCAGCCGCCGCAGGTACTCGGCCTCGGTCGCCTTGCCGGTGGCCGCCGTCACGCGGTGGCCGAGTCTGGCCAGCACCGCGACCGCGACACTGCCCACGCCGCCGGTGGCGCCGGTCACGAGCACGTCCCCGTCGCCCGGCTTGACGCCGTGGCGCTCGAGCGCGAGCACGCACAGCATCGCCGTGTAGCCGGCGGTGCCGATCGCCATCGCCTGCCGCGTCGTGAACGCGGCCGGCAGCGGCACCAGCCAGTCGCCCTTCAGCCGCGCGCGCTGCGCGAGGCACCCCCAGTGCGTCTCGCCGACGCCCCAGCCGTTGAGCACCACGCGGTCGCCCGGCCGCCACGCCGGGTGCGTCGACTCGAGCACGGTACCGGCGCCGTCGATGCCGGGCACCATCGGCCACTGGCGCACGACCGGGCCGCGGTTGGTGATCGCGAGCCCGTCCTTGGAGTTGATCGTCGAGTACTCGACGCGCAGCAGCACGTCGCCGGCCGGCAGCCGGGCGTCGTCGAGGTCGGTCAGCGCGGCGGTGAAACCGGCGTCGGTCTTGTCGAGCAGCAGGGCCTTGAACATGCGGTCTCCTCGTCGGGCGCCTCGGCGCCGCTTCGCAAAACGTCGATAAGTCTTTGACGCGCAACGTCATTTCGCCTTGACGGCGGCACGCCTGCTGGTATTCTGCCGCGATGCGCCGGATTCGCGTGTCGGGGATCGTCGCCGCCGTCGTGCTCGCCGGCTGCGCGGCGACGCCACCGCCGCGCGGCGCCGCGCCGGCCGACCCGCTGCACGGCCTGCTCGTCGAGCGCGGCGTGCTCGCCACGCCGCCGGCCGCGCACGCGAAGTCGGGCGACATCGTGCTCGCCGCGATGAACTTCCTCGACCGCCCCTACGCCCGCGGCGGCACCGGCGCCGACCACCCCACGCGCGGCGGCTTCGACTGCAGCGGCTTCACGCGCCACGTCTACGCGGTGGCCGCCGGAGTCGCGCTGCCGCGCACGGCGCAGGAGCAGGCGCTCGCGGCCGGCCTGGCGGAAGTCGCGACCGACGCGCTACAGCCGGGCGACCTCGTCTTCTTCAACACGCTGCGCCGGCCGTACTCGCACGTGGGCATCTACGTCGGCGGCGGGCGCTTCGTGCACGCGCCGCGGCCGGGCGCCGACGTGCGCGTCGAGAGCCTGCGCACGTCGTACTGGGCGCCGCGCTTCGACGGCGCGCGGCGCGTCGCCGCGGCCACGGTGTCGGCACGCCCGAGCACCCCTGCCCCCGACGCGCCCTGACCGGCGCCGCGCCGCCGGTGCCGCGGCCGGCGGCAAAATGCCGCCATGGCCGAACGCACGATCCCGATCGCCGACCTGCGCGCCGCCGCCGCCGTGCCGCGCGTGCCCGATCGCCCCGTCGCGCCCACCGGGCTGCTGGCCGACCGGCTCGGGCGGCCGCTGCGCGACCTGCGCATCTCGGTGACCGACCGCTGCAACTTCCGCTGCGGCTACTGCATGCCGAAGGAAGTCTTCGACGGCCGCTACCCGTTCCTGCCGCACGCGGCGCTGCTGTCGTTCGAGGAGGTCACGCGCCTGGCGCGGATCTTCGTCGCCCACGGGGTGCGCAAGATCCGCCTGACCGGCGGCGAGCCGCTGCTGCGCAAGAACGTCGAGCGGCTGGTGGCGATGCTGGCCGAACTGCGCACCGTCGACGGCGAGCCGCTGGACCTGACGCTGACCACCAACGCGACGCTGCTGGCCAAGAAGGCGCGCGCGCTGAAGGCGGCCGGGCTGCAGCGCGTCACCGTCAGCCTCGACGCGCTCGACGACGCCGTGTTCCGGCGCATGAACGACGTCGACTTCCCGGTCGCCGACGTGCTCGCCGGCATCGAGGAGGCGCTGCGCGCGGGGCTCGGGCCGCTGAAGGTCAACATGGTCGTGCAGCGCGGCACCAACGACCACGAGATCGTGCCGATGGCGCGCTTCTTCCGCGACCATTACGACGGCCGCGTCGTGCTGCGCTTCATCGAGTACATGGACGTCGGCAACACCAACGGCTGGCGGATGGACCGCGTGCTGCCGTCGGCGCAGGTGCTCGAGCGCCTCGACGCCGTGTTCCCGCTCGAGCCGCTCGAGCCGAGCGCCCCAGGCGAGACGGCCGAGCGCTGGCGCTACCGCGACGGGCGCGGCGAGATCGGCCTGATCAGCAGCGTCACGCAGGCGTTCTGCCGCGACTGCAACCGCGCGCGGCTGTCGACCGAGGGCAAGCTGTACCTGTGCCTGTTCGCCTCGCGCGGGCACGACCTGCGCGCGCTGCTGCGCGGCGGCGCGAGCGACGAGCAGATCGCCGGCGCGATCGGCCTGATCTGGTCCGACCGCGACGACCGCTACTCCGAGCTGCGCGGCAGCGGCCAGGCGCCGGTGGCCAGCGGCGAGCGCAAGGTCGAGATGCACTACATCGGGGGGTGAGCATGGACACGAAGGCCTGCCTGCGCAGGGCTTCGTGCCTTGCGAACGCCCGCCGCGTCCTCGCGGCGGGCCGCGCTGCGGTGGCAACACGATGAGCTCGCCTTCGATCTGGCAGTCCTGGCTCTCCGCCGCGGTGCGCCGCCGGCTGCTGATCGCCACCGTCGCGAGCTTCGCGGTGCCGTGGCTCGTCGGCGAATTCGCCAAGTCGTACTACCGCGTCGGCGTGCACCCCGACGCGCTGCGCAGCCAGCTGCTGATCGACTACATCGTGATCGGCGCGATCGTGTTCTCGCTGACGATGGTGATGACGGTCGCGCTCGGCGCGTGGATCCAGGGCGTCATGAAGGGCCCGCGCCACGACGGCGACCCGTTCCCCGAAGGCGCCAGGGACGGCCTGCGCGATGATTGACGCGCGCGAGATCACCGGCCTCGTGCTCGCCGGCGGCCGCGGCAGCCGCATGGGCGGCGTCGACAAGGGGCTGCAGACGCACCGCGGCGTGCCGCTGGCGCTGCACGCGCTGCTGCGGCTGCAGCCGCAGGTGGGCGCCGTGATGATCAACGCCAACCGCAACCTCGGCGCCTATGAGTCGTTCGGCGCACCGGTGTGGCCCGACGCGCTGCCCGACTTCGCCGGGCCGCTGGCGGGCTTCCTCGCCGGCCTGGAGCAGTGCACGACGCCGTGGATGGTCACCGTGCCGTGCGACACGCCCGACTTCCCGCCCGACCTGGTCGCGCGGCTCGCCGCCGCGGCCGAAGGCGCCGACGCCGAGATCGCGCTACCCACCGTGCGCGAGGCCGACGGGCGCTGGCGCACGCAGCCGGTGTTCTGCCTGCTGAAGACGGCGCTGCTCGAAAGCCTGGTGCGCTTCACCCAGGCGGGCGGCCGCAAGATCGACGCCTGGACGGCGCAGCACCGCACCGTCGAAGTGCCGTTCGACGACGCGGCCGCGTTCTTCAACGCCAACACGCTCGCCGAGCTGCAGCAGCTGCAGGCCCGATGACCCGCCGATGAGCGCGCCGACCCTCGAACAGATCGCCTCGTGCGTCGCCGGCTACGACCCGAACGCGCTGCCGGTGGCGCAGGCGCAGGAATTCATCGCGCGGCTCGTGCCGCGGGTCGAGGCGGTCGAGAGCGTGGCGATCCGCGCCGCGCTCGGGCGCGTGCTCGCGCGCGACGTCGTCTCGCCGATCGACGTGCCGGCGCACGACAACTCGGCGATGGACGGCTACGCGCTGCGCGGCGCCGATCTCGCCGCTGGCGCCCCGACGACGCTCGCGATCGCCGGCACGGGGCTGGCCGGCGCGCAGTTCGAGGGCAGCGTGCCGCCCGGCCACTGCGTGCGGATCATGACCGGCGCCGTGATGCCTGCGGGCCTGGACACCGTCGTGCCGCAGGAGTTCACGACGCTCGACGGCGACCGCGTCACGATCCCCGCGGGCGCCGTGCGCCCCGGCGACAACCGGCGCCTGAAGGGCGAGGACCTCGCGCGCGGCGAGGCGGCGCTCGCCGCCGGCCGGCGCCTGACGCCGGCCGACCTCGGCCTGCTCGCCTCGCTCGGCCGCGCCGAGGTGCCGGTGTGGCGGCGGCTGCGCGTGGCGTTCTTCTCCACCGGCGACGAGCTGCGCTCGATCGGCGAGCCCCTCGACGAGGGCTGCGTCTACGACAGCAACCGCTACACGATCTGGGGCATGCTGCAGCGCCTGGGGGTCGACGTTGTCGACATGGGCGTCGTGCGCGACGAGCCGGCCGCGCTCGAGGCCGCGTTCCGCACCGCGGCGGCGAGCGCCGACGCCGTGATCACGTCGGGCGGCGTCAGCGTCGGCGAGGCCGACCACACCAAGCGCATCATGAAGCAGCTCGGCGACGTGCTGTTCTGGAAGATCGCGATGCGCCCCGGCCGTCCGATGGCGATCGGCCGCATCGCCGACGGCACGAAGGAGGCGATCCTGTTCGGCCTGCCGGGCAACCCGGTCGCGGTGATGGTCACGTTCTACGCCTTCGTGCGCGACGCGCTGCTGCAGATGATGGGCGCGGCGCCCCAGCCGCTGCCGCTGCTGCGCGCGGCCAGCGTGGCCCCGCTGCGCAAGAAGCCCGGGCGCACCGAGTACCAGCGCGGCATCGTCAGCCGCGCCGCCGAAGGCGGCTGGCAGGTCGCGATCACCGGCAGCCAGGGCAGCGGCATCCTGCGCAGCATGAGCGTAGCCAACGGCCTCGTCGTGCTGCACCACGACCAGGGCAGCGTCGCGGCCGGCGAGCTCGTCGACGTGATCCCGTTCGACGGGCTGGTCTGACCTCGCAGGGGCACCTGCGGCGCTCAGCGCGCCGCGGCCCACCAGCGCGCGTAGAGGCGGTCGGCGAGCGCCTGCTGCGCGGGCAGCCGGTCGTCGCCGCCGGCGCGCATCGCCGCCGTGTCCTGCACCGTCGGGTGGCGCTCGACGAGCGCGGGGTCGACCTCGCCGGCCCAGCGGTGCAGCTTCTCGGCGTCGAGCTCGACGTGGAACTGCAGCGCCAGGTGCGGGCCGATCGCGAACGCCTGGTGCGGGCACGCGGTGCTGGCGGCCAGCACGACGGCCTGCGACGGCAGTTCGAACGCGTCGTGGTGCCATTGGAAGACGGTGACTTCGCCGGCGCCGCCGAACCACGCGCGCGCCTCGTCGTGGTCGTGCACGTCGATGCGCTGCCAGCCGATCTCGGGCGCCGCGGCCGGCGCGACGCGCGCGCCGAGCGAGCGCGCCATCAGCTGCCCGCCCAGGCAGTGGCCGAGCACCGGCCGGCCGCGCCCGACCGCCTGCACGATCAGCCGCTCGGCGTCGCGCAGGCTCGGCAGCGGGTCGTTGGCGCTCATCGGGCCGCCGAGGATCGCGAGCGCCGCATAGCCGTCGATCGACGCCGGATACGCGTCGCCGGCGGCGGCGTTGCGCAGCTCCCAGGCGATGCCGCGGGCGTCGAGCCACCGGGCGAGGTACGCCGGCCCGTCGTCGTGCACGTGCTGCAGCACGAGGACCGGCCTCACGCGACGACCTCGCCGGCGAAGGCGTCGACCGCCGCGGCCACCGCGTCGGCGTCGGCGGCGCTGGCGGTCGGCGCGACGAGCAGCATGTTGTGGAACGGCGTGACGACGACGCCGCGGTTGAGCAGGAACAGGTGCAGCGCGCGTTCGAGCGCGTCGTCCATCGCCGCGCGCGCCTGCGCCGCGTCGCGCGGCGTGCGCGCGCAGAACTGCAGCTCCATCCGCGCGCCCAGGCGCGTCACGGTCCACGGCAGGCCGCGCCGGGCGATGACGCCGCGCAGGCCCGCTTCGAGGTGCGCCGCGGTGGCGAGCATCGCGGCATAGGCGTCGGCCGTCATCACCTCGTCCAGCGTGGCGCGCAGCGCGGCGAGCGCGAGCAGGCTTGCCGCGAGCGTCGTGCCGATCCCCGAGTGGCCTTCGGGCGCCGCGTCCTTGGCCGCGGCCATGCGGCGCGCGACGTCGTCGGTGAAGCCGTAGACGGCGCACGGCACGCCGCCGGCCACCGCCTTGCCGACGACGACGACGTCGGGCGCGAGACCGTGCACGCGCGCGTGGCCGCCCGGCCCGCTCGAGACGGTGTGCGTCTCGTCGAGCACGAAAAGCGCCCCGTGCGTGCGGCACAGCGCCTGCACCGTCTCCATGAAGCCCGGTGCCGGCGGCACGAGGCCGCAGTTGGTCAGCGCCGGCTCGGTGAGCACGCACGCGACGTCGCCGGCGGCGAGCGCGGCGGCCACCGCGTCGGCGTCGTTGAACGGCACGACGACGGTGCCGAGCGAAAGGTCGTGCACCTGGCCGAGCAGGCTCGCGCGGGTGAGCGTGCGGCCGTCGGGCGCGCGGTCGACCAGCGTGTCGTCGACGGTGCCGTGGTAGCAGCCGTCGAACACCAGCACCTTCGGCCGGCCGGTGACGGCGCGCGCCCAGCGCAGCACGAAGCGGTTGGCGTCGCTCGCACTCAGCGCGAGTTGCCAGCGCGGCAGGCCGAACGTGCGCGCGAGCGCGGCCCCGACCGCCGCCAGCGCCTCGCCGGGCAGCATCGCCGTCAGCCCGCGCGCGGCCTGCGCCGCCACCGCGGCGGCCACCGGCGGCGGGCTGTGGCCGAACATCGCGCCGGTGTCGCCGAGGCAGAAGTCGAGGTGCTCGACGCCGTCGACGCAGCGCAGCCGGTGCCCCTGCGCCGCGGCGACGAACAGCGGGTGCGGCAGCGCCCAGTCGCGCATCCAGTGCAGCGGCACGCCGTAGAGGAAGTGCGGCGCGCTCGCCGCCGCCAGCGCCGCGCTGCGCGGCCGCTGCTCGACGTAGCGGCGCCGCTCGTGCGCGTGCAGCGCCTGCAGCCGGGTAGGGTCGATCATCGGCGGCGATTGTCCACCGGCGGCCATACGCTCACCCGAACCAGATGCGCCACAGCCCGACGAGCACGTGGCCCCAGATCAGGATGTTGAAGCCGAACACGGTGAGCACGCGCGTGAAGTCCCACAGCTTGCGCGCGCGGCGCAGGCACGCATCCTCCCCCGTGGCCGCATACAGCACCAGGTAAAGCGCCGAGGGCACGAAGGTGCCGACGATCAGCACCGCCATCGTCCAGTAGAACGCCGTCATGCGGCGCATTTTGGTGGCGCCCGGCGCCGGCCGCCGCCGAAGGACGGGCGGTTCGCCCGTGTATCGAAGTGCTTCGAATCGCCGCCCGGGCGGCGGCGTGGCGGTGCTTATCATCCGCGGCGCCTGCGGGAGCCCACCGATGAGCCACTTCGCCTACCTGACCAGCCCCGGTTTCCTGCGCGCCGGCCCGGCGCGGGCACAGCCGTTCGCGGTGGCCGGCATCGCGTGGGACGGCGCGACGTCGAACCGCCCCGGCGCGCGCTTCGGCCCGCGCGCGATCCGCGAGGCGAGCACGATGCTGTGCGACGCGATCCACCCGCTGTTCGACGTCTCGCCCACGCCGCACCTCGGCGACGCCGGCGACCTGCCGCTGCCGAACACGTCGCTGGCGGCGATGCGCGAGGCGCTTGCGCCGCAGGTGGACGCGCTCATCGCGCACCACCACGTCGTCTGGCTCGGCGGCGACCACAGCGTCACGCTGCCGCTGCTGCGCGCGTACCGCCGCCGGCTCGGCCGGCCGCTGGCGGTGGTGCACTTCGACGCCCACTGCGACACCTGGGCCGACCACTTCGGCGAGCCGAGCGGCCACGGCACCTGGGTGCGCGAGGCGTTCCAGGAAGGGCTCGTCGTGCCGGCGTGCTTCGCCCAGGTCGGCATCCGCTCGGCCGCCGAGCGCGCCGCCCGTGACTACGTGCGCGACCACGGCGGGCTGATCTTCACCGCGCGCGAGCTGCGCGGCCTCGAGAGCCCGGCGCAGCTCGCGCCGGTGCTGGCCCAGATCGGCGCCCGGCTCGCGGCCCACGGCCACCCGCCGCTGTACGTCAGCCTCGACATCGACTGCCTCGATCCCGCGTTCGCGCCGGGCACCGGCACCCCCGAGCCCGGCGGGCTGAGCACCAACCAGGTGCTGTCGCTGCTCGAAGGGCTGGCCGCGCACCGCTGCGTCGGCATGGACTGCGTCGAGGTGGCGCCGCCGTACGACCACGCCGACCTGACGAGCTATGCGGCGGCGAATTTCGTCTGGACCTACCTCGCCGGTCAGATCGCGCGCCAGCGGCCGGCCTGAACCGGCGGCGGGTTTGACCTCGCGCAAGATCCGCTCACCGGCGACCTGAAGAATCGGTGGAAAGCCGCAAGGAGCCCGCCATGTCGACGCCCGCCGCCCGCCCCGACCGCCCGCCGCGCCCGCCGCGCCCCGCGCTGGTGCAGCCGGACCACTTCGAGATGCTCGACCAGACGCACCGCGACGTGATGGTGCAGCTCGGGCGGCTCGGCGAACTGATCGAGCACCTCGAGCGCCACGGCGTCGACGAACGGGCGCGCGAGCTCGCGAAGTCGATCGCCGACTTCTTCAACGGCCACGCGCGCCAGCACCACGCCGAGGAGGAAGCGCGCGTGTTCCCGGCGCTGCTCGCCAGCGGCGACGGGGACCTCGTGCATCACGTGCGCCGCCTGCAGCAGGACCACGGCTGGCTCGAGGAGGACTGGCTCGAGCTCGCCCCGCCGCTGGAGGCGATCGCCAGCGGCTACACGTGGTATGACCTCGAGATGCTGCGCCACGCGCTGCCGGTGTTCACCGAGCTGTACCGCGACCACATCCTGCTCGAGGAGACCGTCGTCTACCCGGCGGCCAAGCAGCACCAGGCGGCGCTGAAGGCGGGCGAGCGCGACCGCACGGGCTGAGGCGACGCCGTCCGCCGTCAACGTCCGCGCCGGCGTTCGAGCGCGGCGCTGAGCGTGACCGGCGTGGGCAGCGGGTTGCGCCACATCCAGCAGTAGGTGCGCGCGCCCGGCGCGACGAAGCGATCGGCCGCGCCCTCGCTGCTCCACAGGCGCGCGGCGTGGCGCACGGCGGCGCCCTCGTGGTAGTGGATGTCGAAGTCGGTCGGTGCGTCGGCGTCGAATCGCCAGGCCACCGCGTCGCCCGCGCCGAGCCTGCCGCACAGCTCCGCGTGGCCGCCGCCGGCGACGACGAGCGTCGTCGCGAAGCGGCCCTGGGCGTCCCAGCGCAGCGGCGTGACGCCGCCCGCACCGGCCATGGCGGCCGTCGCCGCGAGCGCTGCCGCCCACGCAACGGCGAGCCGTGACCGGTGCGCGCTGGCGCGGGCGGCGATCGAAACGAACGGAAGCGGCATGGCGACGGCCGGGCGGGCGGCGGGAGACGGGGTGCATCCGTTGTCGGCCGCCGGGGCGCCGATTTGAGCCCGGCGCCGGCCGGCGGGCGGGCGCGGACACATCTCGTCGCACCTGTCGGTGCGCCGACACATCTGCCGCCTGCAGCCGGGCAGGCTCGCGGCCGAACACCGGTCGTTGCCTTGTCGACCGACTTCCGCGGAGACCCGATGCCCCTCGACCTGCCCGTTGCCCTGCGTGCCGCCGCACGCGTCCTGCTCGTCGCCGCCGTCGCCGGCGTCGCCGCGCCGACCTTCGCCTCGCACATCGGCGAGGAGTTCGACGCCGACCAGCAGGCCGTGCAGTCCAACGACAGCCTGCTCGGCGCGCTGCGCCAGTACGAGAGCCTGCCCGCCAACGCGCGCGCGGCGCGCGAGGCGACGTTGGCGAAGCAGGCGCAGATGCGCCAGCAGCGGCTGATCCAGCTCCTCGAGCGCAACCCGACGCTGGCGGCGATGCGCGTGCTGCCGCCGGGTCTTCGCGACCGCTTCCCGGCCGCGGCGCGCGCGTTCGTCGAGGAGCCCGACGTGGCGTTGCGCGGCCGCGTGTTCGCCACCGTCGCCGACGACTTCGAGCGCGGCGTCTCGCGCAAGGACTTCAAGTTCCAGCCCGAAGGCAGCAGCGACACCTACACGCTGTACCTCGGCGACGCCACCGGCAGCGAGCGTGACCTGCTGGGCTGGACCGGCCGCACGGTGCGCCTGAAGGGCACGCGCATCGACGGCCGCCTGCTGCTGAAGAAGAAGGGCGACGTCGAACTCGTCGCCGCCGAGGCGACGACGACCACGACGACGTCGGCCACCGGCAACGCGACGCCGACGATGTCGCCGCTGATCACGGGCAACCGGCGCACGCTGGCGGTGATGGCCAACTTCACCGACCTGAACATGTCGTGCACGGCCAGCGACGTCTCGAACCGCCTGTTCGGCACCAGCGGCGCCACCGTCAACACGCTGTTCCGCGACGCCTCGCGCGACGTCGTCGCGTTCTCGGGCGACGTCGCCGGGCCGTTCACCATCGCCTACGCCAGCACCGGCAGCTGCGACTACAGCGGCTGGGCGAGCTCGCTCGACGCCGCGGCCCGGGCCGCCGGCATCGACCTGACGAAGTACAGCCACATCACCTACGTGACGCCGCGCAACGCGACCTGCGGCTGGAGCGGGCTGGCCTACATGCCGGGCTCGCGCTCGTGGGTGCAGAACTGCACCGCCACCGGCGTCTACGCGCACGAGCTCGGCCACAACCTGTCGCTGCACCACGCGGCGACGCCGACCGCCGAGTACGGCGACAGCTCCGACCCGATGGGCGCGGCGCGCACGGTGCGCACCAACGCCGCCAACCAGGTGATGGCGGGCTGGCTGCCCACCGGCGGCGTGCTCGACGTGCGCGTCGGCGGCTCGTACACGATCGCGGCGCTGCAGCCCGGCGCGACCGGCATGCCGCAGGTGCTGCGGCTGGCCAAGCCCGACACCAACGAGTCGTACTACGTCAGCCTGCGCACCAACACCGGCGTCGACGCGTCGCTCGCCTCGACGTTCGTCAACACGCTGAGCATCCACCGCGCCGCCGGCAAGCTGCCGACGAAGACGTTCCTGCTGCAGACGGTACCCGCCGGCGGCAGCTTCAGCGACCCCGTCAACGGCATCCAGGTGGTCAACCAGGGCGTGGCGAACGGGGTGGCGACGGTGGCCGTGACGTTCGGCGGCGGCAGCTGCGAGCGCCAGGCGCCGGCGGTCGCGCTCGACCCCGCCACCGCCACCGCGACCGCCGGCGGCACGGTGAGCTACAAGGCCACGCTGACCAACCGCAACAGCGCGAGCTGCGGCAGCGCGTCGTTCGCGATCGGGCAGAAGCTTCCGTCGGGGTTGACCGGCACGCTGTCGGCGAGCAGCGTCTCGGTGGCCCCCGGCGCCAGCACGGCCGTGACGTGGAGCGTCAAGTCGGCCTCGACGCTCGCCGAAGGCACCTACACGCTCGACCTGACCGCCACCGAGTCGGGCGCCACCACCGGCACGACGGCGCACGCCGCGTACGTCGCCCTCGCCGCGCCGACCTGCGAGCGCCAGGCGCCGGCAGTCACACTCGAGCCGGCATCGGCGTCGACGACGGTGGGCGGCGCCGTCGCCTACAAGGCGACGGTGACCAACCGCAACGGCGCCGGCTGCACGAGCTCGAGCTTCGGCCTCGCACAGCAGCTGCCGGCCGGCGTCACC
>CALIDR010000293.1 GCA_938022295.1 uncultured Burkholderiaceae bacterium | reverse complement strand
CGCTGGCCAGCCGCAGCAGCCGCAGCGCCGGGTAGAGCAGGAACGGGATCGCGAAGCCGAGCGCGGCGCAGGCGGCCACCTGCGGGGCGAGCTCGGCCAGCGGCTGGCGACTGAGCTCCAGCCCCCCCTTGAGCCCGATCGCCAGCAGCAGGTAGATCGACAGCGTCTCGTACAGCGCCTCGGGCAGCCGCAGGTCGCTGCCGACCAGGCGCGCGAACACGCCGAGCAGGAAGAACAGGACGACGACGTCGATCACGGCCGCCGACGTCAGACGGGCACCGGGCTCGCCGCTTTCACGCGGTCGAGGACGAAGCTGGTCTTCACGTCCTGCACGCTGGGGTGCTTCAGCAGCGTGTCCATGATGAAGCGCGAATAGTGCCCCATGTCGGCGACGACCACGCGCAGCAGGTAGTCCATCTCGCCGGTCAGCGAGGCGCATTCGATCACTTCGGGCCAGGTCTGCACGGCGGCGCGAAAGAGGTCCATCGGCGTGCGCTTGTGGCCCTCGGCCTGTTTTTCGAGCCGCACGTTGATGTACGCCGTCAGTCCCAGCCCGACCCGTTCGGGCGGCACCACGGCCGCGTAACCGGCGATCACGCCGCCGTCCTCGAGCCGGCGCACGCGCCGCAGCGCCGCCGACGCCGAAAGCCCCACCTGCTGCGCGAGGTCGTCGAACGTGATCCGGCCGTTCGCCTGCAGCACACGAAGAATGCGTCGATCGAGTGAATCGAGACTCTCTTGTGTGCTCATTGAAACCATTATGCAGGATTCCTGTGCCATGCCCCCGCAGCAGGCACGAACTTGCAGGAATCCTGCGCATCGGCGAACCTACAGTGCGGACTTCGATCGCAGCGTCGTCCCACCCGCCGGTGGGCCACCGCCCCGACCACCCGCCGCACCGAGACGAGGAGCCAACGATGCAGTTCACCCCCTGGGACAACCCGATGGGCACCGACGGATTCGAGTTCATCGAGTACGCCGCCCCCGACCCGAAGGCCATGGGCGCGCTGTTCGAGCGCATGGGCTTCCAGGCCATCGCGCGCCACCGCCACAAGGACGTGGTGCTGTACCGGCAGGGCGAGATCAACTTCATCGTCAACGCCGAGCCCGACTCGTTCGCCCAGCGCTTCGCCCGCCTGCACGGGCCGAGCATCTGCGCGATCGCGTTCCGCGTGAAGGACGCCAAGGCCGCCTACGAGCGCGCCGTCTCGCTCGGCGCCTGGGGCTACGCCAACACCGCCGGCCCGGGCGAGCTGAACATCCCGGCGATCAAGGGCATCGGCGACAGCCTGATCTACTTCGTCGACAAGTGGCGCGGCAAGGGCGGCAAGAAGCCCGGCGACATCGGCGACATCGGCTTCTACGACGTCGACTTCGAGCCGCTGCCGGGGGCATCGCTCAACCCGCCCGGGTTCGGCCTGACCTACATCGACCACCTGACGCACAACGTCCACCGCGGCCGCATGGGCGAGTGGGCCGAGTTCTACGAGCGCCTGTTCAACTTCAAGGAGATCCGCTACTTCGACATCGAGGGCCAGGTCACCGGCGTCAAGAGCAAGGCGATGACGAGCCCGTGCGGCAAGATCCGCATCCCGATCAACGAGGAAGGCAACGAGACCGCCGGCCAGATCCAGGAGTACCTCGACCGCTACCGCGGCGAGGGCATCCAGCACGTGGCCCTCGGCTCGAGCGACCTGATCGCCACCGTCGACCGCCTGCGCGCCGCCGGCGTCAAGCTGCTCGACACGATCGACACCTACTACGAGCTCGTCGACAAGCGCATCCCCGGCCACGGCGAGAACATCGCCGAGCTGAAGAAGCGCAAGATCCTGATCGACGGCAAGGCGGGCGAGCTGCTGCTGCAGATCTTCAGCGAGAACCAGCTCGGGCCGATCTTCTTCGAGTTCATCCAGCGCAAGGGCGACCAGGGCTTCGGCGAGGGCAACTTCAAGGCGCTGTTCGAGAGCATGGAGCTCGACCAGATGCGCCGCGGCGTGCTGAAGACCGAGACGGCCGCCTGAGGAGACAGACGACGATGGGTGCCATTCCGGAGCTCGACTTCCATTCCGGCGTCAACCAGGGCGTGCCGCCGGTCACCTACGGCGAGGGCGACCGCCCGCCGCGCGGCGACTACGCCAAGGCGCGAGCCGACTACACCTGCGACCAGGACTACGCGCAGTACAGCGCCGCCGACCACGACACCTACCGGCGCCTGTACACCCGCCAGATGGCGCAGCTGCCGGGGCTCGCGTGCGACGAGTTCATCGCCGCCGTCGGCCAGCTCGGCGCGCCCGAGCGCATCCCGCGCTTCGACGACGTCTCGGAGCGGCTGCTGAAGGCCACCGGCTGGCAGATCGTCGGCGTGCCGGGGCTGATCCCGGAGGAGGCGTTCTTCGCGCTGCTCGCAGCGCGCAAGTTCCCGGTCACCGACTGGATCCGCAAGCCCGAGGAGTTCGACTACGTCGTCGAGCCCGACATCTTCCACGACCTGTTCGGCCACGTGCCGCTGCTGTTCGACCCGGTGTTCGCCGACTACATGCAGGCCTACGGCGAAGGGGGGCTCAAGGCCAGCCGGCTCGACGCCTGCGAGCTGCTGGCGCGGCTGTACTGGTACACGGTCGAGTTCGGCCTCATCGCGACGCCTTGGGGCCTGCGCGCCTACGGCGCCGGCATCCTCAGCTCGGCCGGCGAGCTGCGCTACAGCGTCACCGACCCCACGCCCAGGCGCGTCGCCTTCGACCTGCGGCGCATGATGCGCACGAAGTACAAGATCGACACCTACCAGGCGATCTACTTCGTGATCGACTCGTTCCAGCAGCTGTTCGACGCCACGGCGCCCGATTTCACCCCCGTCTACCGCGACGTGCGCGAGCGCATCGCGCGCGACGGCGAACTGGCCGCCGGCGACGTGCTGGCGGGCGAGCGGCAGTTCGCGCCGGCCTAGCCGGCGCGGCGGCGGGCCGCGTCAGGCTCGTCGGTGGATCGCCAGCGGGCCGTGGGCCTGGCACGCAGGCATCATCTCGACGAAGTTGACGTTGACGCGCGGCGGCAGGTGCGCGACCCACGCCACCGCCTCGGCGATGTCCTCGGGCGTGAGCGGCTCGGTGCCGGCGTAGACCGACGCCGCGCGCGCGTCGTCGCCCTTGAAGCGCACGTTCGAGAACTCGCTGCCGCCCACCAGCCCGGGCTCGATCGCGGTCGCGCGCACCGGGGTGCCGAGCAGGTCGGCCTTGAGGTTCAGCGTGAACTGGTGGACGAAGGCCTTCGTCGCGCCGTAGACGTTGCCGCCGGGGTACGGCGTGCCGCCGGCCACAGACCCGATGTTGATCACGTGGCCGCGGCCGCGCTCGACCATGCCGGGCAGCAGCACGCGCGTGCAGCGCATCAGCCCGGCGACGTTGGTCGCGACCATCGTCTCCCAGTCGTCCAGGCTCGCGCGGTGCGCCGGCTCGAGGCCGAGCGCGAGCCCGGCGTTGTTGACGAGCAGGTCGACGGCGGCGAACCCGGCCGGCAGCGCAGCCGGCAGCGCCTCGACCGCGGCGCGGTCGGTGACGTCGAGCGGGAAGGCGAGCACGCGCTCGCCGAGTTCGGCGGCGAGCGCCGCGAGCCGCTCGGCGCGCCGCGCGCAGGCGACGACGCGCCAGCCGTCGGCGTGCAGCCGGCGCACGATCGCAGTGCCGAAGCCGGCGCTGGCGCCGGTGACCAGCGCCGTCCCGCGGACGGCCGCGACGGGACCCGAAGCGGCGTCGGCCATCGTTCAGCCCTTGCAGAACACGTTGAGCTTGTTGCCGTCGAGGTCGCGGAAGTAGCCGGCGTAGAAGCCTTCACCGCGCGGGCCGGCGGCGCCTTCGTCGGCGCCGCCGAGCTCGAGGGCTTTGCGCCACACGCGGTCGACCGCGTCGCGGTCGGGTGCCGCGAGCGCGACCATCACGCCGTTGCCCACCGTCGCAGGCTGCTTGTCCCACGGCTGCATGATGCCGAGCATCGGCCGGTCGGGCGCCGTGCCCCAGGCGATGCCGCGGCCGAAGTCCATCAGGCGAGCGCCGCCGAGTTCGGCCAGCAGCGCGTCGTAGAACGCCGCGGCGCGCGGCAGGTCGTTGGTGCCCAGCGTGACGTAGCCGATCATCGAGGAGCCTCCTTGCGAAACGCCCGCCAAGTGTAGGGCGCGCGCCGGCCGGCGCTACGCGCGCTCGAACTTGAACACGGCGGTGCTCGCGAGCAGGTTCGGCCAGCGGTCGACGCGCCGCCCCTCGTGCAGGCCGAAGGCTTCGAGCACGCGCAGCCCGCACTGGCCGGCGAGCACCTCGAAGTCGGCGAACGTACCCACACGGATGTTGGGCGTGTCGTACCACTGGTACGGCAGCACCTTGGTCACCGGCATGCGCCCGCGCAGCACGCTCAGCCGGTTCGGCCAGTGCGCGAAGTTGGGGAAGCTCACGATCGACATCCGGCCCACGCGCGCCGTCTCGCGCAGCACGCGCTCGGTGTGGCGCAGGCTCTGCAGCGTGTCGAGCTGCAGCACGACGTCGAAGCTGTCGTCGTCGAACACCGCCAGCCCTTCCTCGAGGTTCAGCTGCAGCACCTTGACGTCGCGCCGGATGCAGGCGACGAGCTTGGCGTCGTCGATCTCGACGCCGAAGCCGCGGCACTCGCGCCGCTCGCGCAGGTGGGCGAGCAGCGCGCCGTCGCCGCAGCCGAGGTCGAGCACGCGCGAGCCGCGCGGCACGAGCGCGGCGATGACGTCGAAGTCGGCGCGCGAGGTCATGCGCGCACCGCGGCCGCCTCGGCGGCGACGTTGTCGAGGTACGCGCGCAGCACGGCGTGGTAGCGCGCGTCGTCGAGCAGGAAGGCGTCGTGGCCGTGCGGCGCGGCGATCTCGGCGTAGGTCACGTCGTGGCGGTTGTCGACCAGCGCCTTGACGATCTCGCGCGAGCGCGCCGGCGAGAAGCGCCAGTCGGTCGTGAAGCTGACGACGAGGAACTTCGCCAGCGCCGGCGCGAACGCGCGCGCGAGGTCGCCGCCGTGCGCCCGCGCGGGGTCGAAGTAGTCGAGCGCGCGCGTGATCAGCAGGTACGTGTTGGCGTCGAAGTACTCGCTGAACTTCTCGCCCTGGTGGCGCAGGTAGCTCTCGATCTGGAACTCGATGTCCTGCGTCGTGTAGCCGAGCTCGGCGTCGCGCAGCGCGCGGCCGAACTTCTGCTCCATCGAGTCGTCCGACAGGTACGTGATGTGGCCGATCATGCGCGCCACGCGCAGCCCGCGCTTGGGCACGACGCCGTGGGCGTAGTAGTGGCCGCCGTGGAAGTCGGGGTCGGTCACGATCGCGCGGCGCGCGACCTCGTTGAACGCGATGTTCTGCGCCGACAGGTTCGGCGCGGTGGCGATCGCCAGACAGTGGCGTACGCGCCCGGGGTACTGCAGCGTCCACGACAGCGCCTGCATGCCGCCGAGGCTGCCGCCGATCACGGCGGCGAGCTGCGCGATGCCCAGCCGGTCGAGCAGCCGCGCCTGCGCGTCGACCCAGTCCTCGACGGTGACCACCGGGAAGTCGGCGCCGTACGGCCGGCCGGTGGTCGGATTGGCGCTCATCGGCCCGGTCGAGCCGAAGCACGAGCCGGGGTTGTTGACGCCGACGACGAAGAAGCGCTCGGTGTCCAGCGGCTTGCCGGGGCCGACGAGGTTGTCCCACCAGCCCTCGCTCCTGGGCTGCCCTTCGTAGCTGCCGGCGACGTGGTGCGACGCGTTGAGCGCGTGGCACACGAGCACCGCGTTGGACCGCTCGGCGTTGAGCGTGCCGTACGTCTCGTAGACGAGCGTGTAGTCGGCCAGCTGCGCGCCGCTGCGAAGCGGCAGCGGCTGCGCGAAGTGCATCTGCTGCGGCGTGACGTGACCGACCGACCCCATGAACGCGACCGTGCAAAACGAAGACCCGGTGCCGCCGCGCTGCGGTCACCGGGTCCGGTGGCGCCTGTTTTAGCGGCATTTGTAGAGCGCCCGCAAGCCGGGACAAATCGGCGCTTCGCAGGCAGTATAGCCAGTGCCCGGCCGGAACCCGCGCGCCGGCGGCGGGCGCCGGATTCGGGTAGCGTGCGGCCGCACGATGCTCACGTCCACCGTCGTCCGGCTGCACCCGTCGCCTCGCGCCCGGCTTGCCGGCGCGGTGCTGGCCGGCGCGTGCACGGCCGCCCCCGCAGGAGAGCCGCCCTCGCGCCCGCTGTGGGAAGCCGGCGTGCTGCTCGCCGGCGCCACGCAGCCCGCCTACCCCGGTGCCGACGACCGCGTCGGCCGGGCGCTGCCGCTGCCGTTCCTGATCTACCGCGGGCCAGTCCTGCGCGCCGACGAGGACAACGTCGGCCTGCGGGCGCTGCGCACGCCGCGGCTCGAGCTGAACGTGGGCTTCGGCGGCTCGCTCGGTTCGTCGGCCAGCGACGTCGAGGCGCGGCGCGGCATGGACGACCTCGGCACGCTGATCGAGGTCGGCCCGCGGCTGGTGTGGAACCTCGTCGACGCGCCGCCGGGGCGGTCGGCGCCGTGGCGGCTGCAGGTGCCGCTGCGCGCCGTGCTCGACCTCGAGAACCGGCTGCGGCACCAGGGGCTCGCGTTCGCGCCCGAACTCGTGCACGAGCGCACGCTGCCCGGCGGCTGGGAGCTCGGCGCGCGTTTCGGGCCGGTGTTCGGCGACCGCCGGCTCGCCGACACGTTCTACGGCGTGCGTGACGACGAGGCGATCCCCGGCCGCCCCGCGTACGACGCGCGGGCGGGGCTGATCGCATGGCGCGCCGGGCTCGCCACCTCGCACACGCTCGCGGGCGACTGGCGGCTGTTCGGCTTCGCGCGCTACGACTCGGTGCGCGGCGCGGCCAACGAGGCGAGCCCGCTCGTGCGCTCGAGCGGCGGCTGGACGGCAGGCTTCGGCGTCGCGTGGACGTTCGCGCGCTCGGCGCGCCCGGCGAGCGACTGACGCCGGGTCTGCCATGACCGCGAAGGCGTGCGGCCACGGGGGTGCTGCCTACAATCGATCGATGATCTCGCGCGAACCGACCCTCGAACGCCTCGCCCACGCGCAGGCGCTGCTGCTCGACCCCTACGGCCTCGACGACGCCGTGCTCGCGCGGGCGCTGGCGACGATCGCCGAGCACCGCATCGACGACGCCGACCTGTACTTCCAGCTCACGCGCCACGAGGCGTGGAGCCTCGAGGAAGGCATCGTCAAGAGCGGCAGCTTCAGCATCGAACAGGGCGTGGGCGTGCGCGCGGTGGCCGGCGAGAAGACGGCGTTCGCCTACTCCGACGACCTTTCGGAAGCCGCGCTGCTCGACGCCGCGCGCACCGTGCGCACGATCGCCGCGGCCGGCCAGCAGCGGCGCGTGAAGGTCGGCGCGAGCCGCCCGGCGGCCAGCCGCACGCTCTACGCCGGCACCGACCCCATCGCCACCCTCGACAGCGCGAGCAAAGTCGCGCTGCTCGAGAAGGTCGAGAAGCTTGCCCGCGCGAAGGACCCGCGCATCGTGCAGGTGATGGCCGGCGTGGCGGCCGAGCACGACGTCGTGCTCGTCGCGCGCGCCGACGGCACGCGCGCGGCCGACGTGCGCCCGCTCGTGCGCTTGTCGGTGACGGTGATCGCCGAGCAGACCGTGGGCGGCAGCGTGCGCCGCGAGATCGGCACCGGCGGCGGCGGCGGGCGCTTCGGCCTCGGCTACTTCCAGGACGCGCAGATCGAGGCCTACGTCGACCAGGCCGTCAACGCCGCGCTGACCAACCTCGAGAGCCGCCCGGCGCCGGCCGGCGAGATGACGGTCGTGCTCGGCCCCGGCTGGCCCGGCATCCTGCTGCACGAGGCGATCGGCCACGGGCTGGAAGGCGACTTCAACCGCAAGGGATCGAGCGCGTTCAGCGGCCGCATCGGCAAGCGCGTGGCGGCCAAGGGCGTGACGGTGCTCGACGACGGCACGATCCCCGACCGCCGCGGCAGCCTGAACGTCGACGACGAGGGCCACGCGACGCAGCGCACCGTGCTGATCGAGGACGGCATCCTGCGCGGCTACATGCAGGACGCGATGAACGCGCGGCTGATGAAGGTCAAGCCCACCGGCAACGGCCGCCGCGAGAGCTACGCCCACGTGCCGATGCCGCGCATGACCAACACCTACATGCTCGCCGGCGACAAGAGCCGCGACGAGATCGTGGCCAGCATCAAGAAGGGCCTGTACGCGACCAACTTCGGCGGCGGCCAGGTCGACATCACGAGCGGGCGCTTCGTGTTCTCGGCCAGCGAGGCGTTCTGGGTCGAGAACGGGCGCGTGCAGTACCCGGTCAAGGGAGCGACGATCATCGGCAACGGCCCGGATGCACTGACCCGCGTCAAGATGATCGGCAACGATCTGCAGCTCGACACCGGCGTGGGCACCTGCGGCAAGGAAGGGCAGAGCGTGCCGGTGGGCGTCGGCCAGCCGACGCTGCGCATCGACGGCCTGACCGTCGGAGGCACGGGCTGAACGACACGCCGGTGCTGCCGACGCTCGCCGACGTCGAGGCGGCGGCGCGGCGCATTGCCGGCCAGGTGCTCGACACGCCGTGCGTCGAGAGCCGCACGCTCGGCGAACTCGTCGGCTGCCGGGTGTTCCTGAAGTTCGAGAACCTGCAGTTCACGTCTTCGTTCAAGGAGCGCGGCGCACTGAACAAGCTGCTCGCGCTCGTCGAGGCACACCCGCCGCCCAAGGGCGTCGTCGCCGCCTCGGCCGGCAACCACGCGCAGGGCGTGGCCTACCACGCGCAGCGCCTCGGGCTGCCGGCGACAATCGTGATGCCGACCTTCACGCCGGGCGTCAAGGTCGAGCGCACGCGCGGCTTCGGGGCGACGATCGTGCTGCACGGCGACTCGTTCGACGCCGCGCGCGAGCACGCGCTGCGCCTCGCGGCCGAGCAGGGCCTGGCGTTCGTGCACGCGTTCGACGACCCGCTGATCGTCGCCGGCCAGGGCACGATCGGCCTCGAGATGCTGCGCGAGCAGCCGGCGATCGACACCCTCGTCGTCGCCGTCGGCGGCGGCGGGCTGATCGGCGGCATCGCCACCGCCGTCAAGGCCACGCGGCCCGACGTGGGCATCGTCGGCGTGCAGACGGTGCGCTTCGCCGGCATGTACGACGCAATCAAGGGCACCCAGCACCCGCTGGGCACCGGCACGATCGCCGAAGGCATCGCCGTCGGCCAGCCGGGGCGGCTGACGCGCGCGATCGTCGAGCGCCTCGTCGACGACCTCGTGCTCGTCGACGAAGGCGACATCGAGCAGGCGGTGCTGATGCTGCTCGAGATCGAGAAGACGCTCGTCGAGGGTGCCGGCGCCGCGGGGCTGGCCGCGCTGCTGAAGGAGCCCGAGCGGTACGCCGGGCGGCACGTGGGCCTGGTGCTGTGCGGCGGCAACATCGACCCGCTGCTGCTGGCGGCGATCATCGAGCGCGGCATGGTGCGCGCCGGGCGGCTGGCGCGCATCCGCGTGGCCGCGCGCGACCCGCCCGGCACGCTGGCGCGCATCACGACGATCGTCGCCGAAGCGGGCGCCAACATCGACGAAGTGCACCACCAGCGCGCGTTCTCGGCGCTGACGGCGCAGAACGTCGAGATCGAGCTCGTGCTGCAGACGCGCAGCCGGGCCCACGTCGACGCCGTGCTGCTCGCGCTGCGCGGCGCCGGCTTCGAGGCCGAGCGGTACTGAGGTCCGTCTGTCGCGCCGGCGCCGCAGCGGCCGGCCGGTCTTGCCGCGCCGCAGCACCGGCGTGCTACAGTCCAGGGCGTGTATCGCGTGGTCTCGTTCTTCTTTACGACTTTTTGGTTCTCGCGGCGCCCCGGCGCAGGAGAGGACAGCGCGTAGACGAACGAGCCGACCGAATCCTGAGAACCGCCGGGCGACCCCCGGCGGTTTTTTTTCGCCCCCATCGAAACCGATCCCGATACCGCCGCAGGAGAAGCCGCCATGACCGCCAAGACCGCGCACGGCCACGAGACGTGGAGCGCGCCGCCCGACCGCACCAGCCAGACCGACGACGAGCGCATCCGCGACATCACGCCGCTGCCGCCGCCGGAGCACCTGATCCGCTTCTTCCCGATCCGCGGCACGCCGATGGAGCAGCTCGTCGTCGAGACGCGGCAGCGCATCCGCCGCATCCTGCACGGCAAGGACGACCGCCTGCTCGTCATCATCGGCCCGTGCTCGATCCACGATCCGGCGGCGGCGATGGACTACGCGCGGCGGCTGAAGGACGAGCGCGACCGCCACGCCGGTACGCTCGAGATCGTGATGCGCGTGTACTTCGAGAAGCCGCGCACGACGGTGGGCTGGAAGGGGCTGATCAACGACCCCTACCTCGACGAGAGCTTCCGCATCGACGAGGGGCTGCGCATCGCGCGCCAGCTGCTGCTCGACATCAACCGCCTCGGCCTGCCCGCGGGCAGCGAGTTCCTCGACGTCATCAGCCCGCAGTACATCGGCGACCTGATCAGCTGGGGCGCGATCGGCGCGCGCACGACGGAAAGCCAGGTCCACCGCGAGCTCGCCAGCGGGCTGTCGGCGCCGATCGGCTTCAAGAACGGCACCGACGGTAACGTCAGGATCGCGATCGACGCCATCCAGGCCGCGATGCGGCCGCACCACTTCCTGTCGGTGCACAAGAACGGGCAGGTCGCGATCGTCGAGACCAGGGGCAACAAGGACTGCCACGTGATCCTGCGCGGCGGCACGAAGGGGCCGAACTACGACGCCGCGCACGTCGCCGCGGCGTGCCAGGAGATCGAAGCCGCCAAGCTCGACTGCCGGCTGATGATCGACGCCAGCCACGCCAACAGCGCCAAGCAGCCCGAGCGCCAGATCGACGTGATGCGCGACGTCGCCGACCAGGTGGCCCGCGGCAGCCGCTGCATCGTCGGCGCGATGGTCGAGAGCCACCTCGTCGCCGGGGCGCAGAAGTTCACCGCCGGCAAGGACGACCCGGCGCAGCTCACCTACGGCAAGAGCATCACCGACGCCTGCCTGGGCTGGGACGATTCGCTCGCCGTGCTCGACGTGCTGAGCCGTGCGGTGAAGGCGCGCCGCGGCTGACGCGCTACGATTGCGGCCCGGTTTACCCGCCGACGAGAGGCCCCGGATGCGCAGCGAAGTGGTGGTCCGCTTTTCGGAGCGCGACGAGTTCGAGATCCCGTTGCACGACGCCCAGCCGATGGCGATGGCCGACGCCCGCGCGTGGCTCGACGAGCAGTTCGAACGCAACGGCTGTACGCTGCAACGCGCCAGCGGCAAGGTGCTGACGGCCGACAAGCTGCTCGCGATCGCCGCCGCGGTCGGCCCGGCCGGCTTCGCCGACCCCGCGTTCGCGCTCGCCTACGCGCGCGCGGCCGTCGGCGCGCTCGACCGGCCAGTGGTCACGGTCGACGTACCGGCGATGACGACGGGGTATTGAGGCCGGCGCCCCGTGGCGGCGGTCAGTCCGCCGCGCGGGCGAGCCGCTCGGAGCGCCAGTAGACGTCGTCGCCGCCCCTGCCGTCGAGGTTGGCGCGGTTGAGCACGCGCGCGAGCACGAACAGCAGGTCCGACAGCCGGTTCAGGTACTGCCGCGGCGCGTCGTGGACGTTCTCGTGCGAAGCCAGCGCGACGACGGCACGCTCGGCGCGGCGCGCGATCGTGCGGCTGACGTGGGCGAGCGCGGCGCTGCGCGTGCCGCCGGGCAGGATGAACTCCTTCAGCCGCGGCAGCTGGGCGTTGTAGTGCGCGAGCGCCTCGTCCAGTCGCGCCACCGCCGCGGGCTTCAGCAGCTCGAAGCCGGGGATCGACAGCTCGCCGCCGAGGTTGAACAGCTCGTGCTGGATCACGACGAGCAGCTCGCGCACGTCGTCGGGCAGCGGCTCAGCGAGCAGCACGCCGAGCGACGAATTCAGCTCGTCGACGTCGCCCATCGCGACGACGCGCAGCGCGTCCTTGCGCGTGCGCGTGCCGTCGCCGAGGCCGGTCGTGCCGTCGTCGCCGGTGCGGGTCGCGATCTGGGTCAGGCGGTTGCTCACGGCGGCATGCTAGCAGCGCCGCCCCGGCGCGCCCGCCGGTCGGGGGTCGTCCCTAGAATCGGCTGCACCATCCGAGCGTCAGGAGACCGCCGATGAACGCGCCGCTGCCCAACGCCGTGCTGCCGACGCTCGAGCGCCGGCCGCTGCCTGCGCCGATGCTCGACGCACTGAAGACGCGTTTCGGCGACCGCTGCAGCACCGCCGCCGCGGTGCGCGAGCAGCACGGGCGCGACGAGAGCCCGTACCCGACGACGCCGCCCGACGCCGTCGTGTTCTGCGAGTCGACCGACGAGGTCGCGTTCGTCGTGCAGCAGGCGGCGGCGCACCGCGTGCCGGTGATCCCGTTCGGCGTCGGCTCGTCGCTCGAAGGGCACCTGCTCGCGGTGCAGGGCGGCGTCAGCGTCGACCTGTCGCGCATGAACCGCATCGTGCGCGTCAACCCGGAGGACCTGACGGTGACGGTCGAGGCCGGCGTCACGCGCGAGCAGCTCAACCGGGAGATCAGGGACACGGGCCTGTTCTTCCCGATCGACCCCGGCGCCAACGCGACGATCGGCGGCATGGCCGCCACGCGCGCCAGCGGCACGAACGCGGTGCGCTACGGCACGATGCGCGAGAACGTGCTCGGCCTGACCGTCGTCACCGCCGCCGGCGACGTCGTGGCCACCGGCACGCGGGCCAAGAAGTCCAGCGCCGGCTACGACCTGACGCGCCTGTTCGTCGGCAGCGAAGGCACGCTCGGCGTGATGACGGAGATCACGCTGCGCCTGTACCCGTTGCCCGAGGCCGTGAGCGCGGCGATCTGCCACTTCCCCGGCATCGCCGAGGCCGTCGACGCGACGATCCAGATCATCCAGATGGGCGTGCCGATCGCGCGCTGCGAGCTGCTCGACGCGAACTCGGTGCGCGCCGTCAACCGCTACGAGAAGCTCGCGCTGCGCGAAGAGCCGATGCTGCTGATGGAGTTCCACGGCAGCGCGGCGGGGGTGAAGGAGCAGGCCGAGACCGTCCAGGCGATCGCGCACGAGCACGGCGGCGAGGATTTCCAATGGGCCACCACCCCCGAGGAACGCACGCGGCTGTGGACGGCGCGCCACCGCGCCTACTTCGCCGCGCTGCAGACCAAACCCGGCTGCCGCTGCGTGACGACCGACACCTGCGTGCCGATCTCGCGCCTGGCCGAGAGCATCAACGACAGCCGTCGCGAGGCCGACGAGGCCGGGCTGCCGTACTTCATCGTCGGCCACGTGGGCGACGGCAACTTCCACCTCGGCTACCTGATCGACCCCGAGCGCCCCGAGGAACGCCAGACCGCCGAGCGGCTGTCGATGCAGATGGTGCAGCGCGCGCTGCGCTTGGAAGGGACGTGCAGCGGCGAGCACGGGGTCGGGCTGCACAAGATGGGGTTCCTCCTCGACGAGGCCGGCGCCGGCGCGGTCGACCTGATGCGCCAGGTCAAGCGCGCGCTCGACCCGCACAACATCATGAACCCGGGCAAGATCTTCACGCTGTAGCAGCCCGTACGGTTCGATGAGCGCTGCCACCGCCGACCCCGTCGCGACGGTGCCGCTGTCGGCGGCGTTGCGCGCGGCGACGTGGCGTGCGCACGCCGCCGTCGAGCGGCGCCCGTTCGTGCAGGCGCTGCTGCGCGGCCGGTTCGAGCGCGCGGCGTACCTGCGGCTGCTGCGCTCGCTGGCCGTGATCTACGAAGCGCTCGAAGACGCGCTGCGTGCCGGCGCCACGCCGCTGCTCGCGCCGCTGGACCTGCCGGCACTGCGGCGCGCGCCGGCGCTGGCGGCCGACCTCGAGGCGCTGCACGGCCGCCGCTGGCGCGACGAACTCGCGGCGGTGGCGCCGGCGGCCGACTACGCCGGCCACCTGGCCACGCTCGCCGCCACCGCGCCCGAGCGGCTCGCGGCACACGCCTACGTGCGCTACCTCGGTGACCTGAGCGGCGGCCAGCTGCTCGCGCGCGCGGTGGCACGCGGCCTCGCGCTGCCCCCGGGGCGCGGCACGGCGTTCTACGACTTCGGCGGCGAAGCGCGGGCGCGCGAACTGGCCGCGCAGCTGCGGCGCGCGCTCGACGACATCGGCCGCCGGGCGCCGACGCCGGCGGCGATCGTCGCCGAGGCGGTCGCCGCCTTCGACCGCCACCACGCGCTGTTCGACGCCTGCGCGCCTGCGACCGCAGGCGCGCGGGATCAACCGCCGCGGACCTGACGCGACAGCGCCAGCGCGCGCTGAATCGACGCGCCGAGCTCGTCGAACAGCGTTGCCGCCGAAGGCTCGGTGTCGCCGTCGGCGATGTCGAGCGTCGCCAGCCGCGCGTTGGCGAGGATCGCCTGCGCGAGTTCGTCGCCGGCGGCAGCGCCGCCACCGCCGAACGCGAGCGCGCCGAACGTCGCCTCCAGCCGGTTGCGCGCCGCGGCGACGCGGTGCTGCGGCGTCAGGTCGCCGAACATCAGGATGCTGCCGAGCGTGCCGCCGTCGCGCGCCGGCACCGGCTCGACGCGCACCACGACCGACCGAGGAGGGGCGCCGTCGGCGCCGCGCAGCACCAGCTCGCCGCGCCAGGGCCGGCCGTCGCGCGCCGCGCGCAGCACGTCGCGCGCGGCCGCCGCGTCGTCGAACGCCTCGGCCACCGCCTCGAGGGGATCGCCTGCCTCCCATGGCAGCGCCAGCAGCGCACGCAGCGCGTCGTTGGCGTGCAGCACGCGCCCGCCGCGGTCGGCGACGGCGACCGGCACCGCCGCGCTCGCAACGCCAGCGCGCACCTGCTCGCGCTGGTGCTCGACGATCAGCAGCCGCACCGCGTCGACCTGGACGACGATGTCGGCCAGCGCGCTGCCGAACGCGCGCGCCATCGACTTCTCGCCCGCCGTCCACGGGCGCGCGGTGCCGCGCACGATCTCGGACCAGGCGGCGAACGATCGCCGCGGCGACAGCTGCGTCGTGTCGTCGCCGATCATCGGCTTGGTCGGGTCGCCGGCCCAGGTGACCGACAGCAGCTGCTCCTTGCGGAACCAGAGCAGGAAGTCGGGCCGCGTGGCCGACAGCCGCACTGCGAGCACGCCGCTGGCCACCGGCGTCAGCCGCTCGAACGCGGGGTTGGCGCGCGCGACCGACGAGCACGCGAACGGTGCCGCGCCGTCGGCCGCCGGCGCCTGCGCGTCGAGCCACGGCAGCAGCGCGCGCAGCTCGGGCGTCGACGGCGCCTCGCCGATCGTCAGGATCTCGCCGTCGTGGCACAGCGCGGCACCGGTGGCGTCCAGCGGCTGCAGCAGCGCGCGCGGGTTGCGCAGCAGCGCCAGGCGCCAGTCGCCGTCGGTCGACGTCGCCTCGACGAGCCGCTGCTCGAGCCGCCGCACCTGGATCGCGACCTGCGCGTGCGCGTAGTGCTCGATCGCGGCGATGCGCGTCGAGGCAACCTCGCCGAGCAGGGCGCAGGCCGCGCGCACCGGGCGGCGCAGGTTGCGCGGCCGGTAGTGGTGGCACGCGATCAGGCCCCACAGCGCGCCGTCGTGCACGAGCGAGACGACGAGCGTGGCCGTGACCCCCATGTTGCGCAGGTACTGCAGGTGCAGCGGCGACATGCTGCGCAGGTGGCACAGCGACATGTCGAGCTCGGTGCCGGCCAGCGGGTCCAGCCGCGGCACCAGCGCGGCGGGGGCGTAGTCGACGTCGACCAGCACGCGCAGGCGGTTGCGCAGGTACAGCTCGCGCGCGCGCATCGGGATGTCGCTGGCCGGGTAGTGGTGGCCCAGCAGCGGCTCCAGCCGCGGGTCGCGCGCCTCGGCGATGACCTGGCCGTGGCCGTCGGGGTCGAAGCGGTAGACCATCACGCGGTCGTAGCCGGTGAGGTCGCGCACGACGGCGACGACGGTGTCGGCCAGCGTGCCGAGCGTGGTCGCCGTGGCGACGCGGCGCACCGCGGCGACGACGCTTTCGCCCAGGCGCGCGGCGGGCAGGTCGACGACGTCGAAGGCCGGCGCGCCGTCGAGCGGCTCGAGCTCGACGATCCAGCGCTCGCCGCCGGCGACCGCCAGGCGGTGCGCGGTGGCCTCGAAGCGCCGCGCTGCGGCGGCCGCGCCGAGCCGGCACAGGCCGGCCACCGGCTCGTCGCCGGGCCCTGGGCCGAGCGTCTCGAGCCAGGCGGCGAGGTCGCCGCCGAGCTCGGCCACCGGCCGCTCGAGCAGCGCCGCCACCGGCGTGCCGAGCACGGCGGCGCTGTTGGCGCTGGCCTGCACGATGCGCAGGCCCGGCGAAGTCAGCACGAGCAGCGCGCCGTGCGGCTGCACCGACCCGGCGAGGTGGATCAGCTCACGCTCGCAGTTCGTGAGGTCGGCTTGCCCGAAAGGCGGGCTGTGCGCCGTCACGGCTCGGACCGCGGATCCTCGGCCGGCGCGGCGCGGCGCCCCCAGCGCCGGCGCCGGCGCCGCAGGCCGTCGACGCTGAGGCCGAGCAGCCGGGCCGCCGCGGCGTCGCCGCCGGCGCGCTGCACCGCCATCGCGACGAAGTGGCGCTCGGCCAGCTGCGCCACCTCGCGCACGAGCTGCGGCAGCGCCGCGTGGCCCAGCTCGCCGGCCACGCGCTCGATCGCCGCCGCGAGCGCGGCCGGCGGCGACACCGCCGACGCCAC
The DNA here is from genome assembly GCA_938022295.1 of uncultured Burkholderiaceae bacterium. Lineage (GTDB taxonomy): Bacteria > Pseudomonadota > Gammaproteobacteria > Burkholderiales > Burkholderiaceae_C > Calidifontimicrobium. The sequence goes on along the minus strand of CALIDR010000293.1, from coordinate 7,889 downwards.
CGGCGCGGCCGGATGGAGCGTGAACCCGATGCGCTCCTGGTCGCCGTCGGCGAGCAGCGTGGCGGTCACGTCGACCGCGGTACTGCCCGGCGCGCCGGCGGCGCCTAGCGTCAGGCGCGAATGATGCGCGACGCCGTCGGCGCGCACCGATTGCAGCAGCGCGGCCGTTTGCGCGGCGCCGAGCCAGTCGCCGAGCGAACGGCCGCGCGCCTCGGCCTCGTGGCCGAGGCGGGCCAGCGCCAGGAAAGCCGGGTTGGCCAGCAGCACGCCGCCGGCCGGATCGGTGACGACGATGCCGTCGCGCGCGTTGTCCACCAGCCGCGCGAGCGTCGTCGCGAGGTCGCTCGCCGGTCGCTCGTCGGCGGCGCGCATGCGCACCAGCAGCCGCACGGCGTCTTCGCCACGGAACGGCGTCGCGCTGACGGTCACGCGGGCGACCTTGTCGCGCAGCGGCGCGTGCAGCTCGGCCGGCCGCGCCGACGCGACGGCGGCGCGCAGCAGCTCATCGACGCCCGGCCGTGCCGACGCCTCGAAGACGCCGCTGAAAGGGCGCCCGCGCAACTGGTCGGCGCCGACGTCGAACAGGCGCGACGCGGCCGGGTTCGACTCGAGCACGCGCAGCGACGCGCCGTCGACGACGACGACGGCGTCGGTGGCCACCTGGAACAGCAGCCGGTAGCGCGTCTCGGCCTGGCGGGTGCGCCAGTAGCCGCGCTCGAGCTCGCGCTGGGCGTCGAGGAAACGCTGCTGGATCGCGGCCACCGAGCGCAGGTCGCGCCCGACCGCGAGCAGCGGGCCGCCGCCGCCGAGGCGGATCACGGTGTAGGCGACCGGGATCGGCGCGCCCGCGCCGACGTGGTTGACCTCGCGCCGGCGCGCCAGCCCCGTGGCGCCGGCGTCGTCGAGCATCTGCTGCACCTTGGCGCGGGTGTCGGCGGTGACGGTGTCGACCCAGCGCCGGCCGATCCAGCCGCCGACGTCGGCCGCGGCGATCGCGCCCGCGGCGTCGCTCGCGCGGGCGACGTCGCGGATCACGCCGGCGCCGTCCATCACGATCGCGATGTCACTGGCCAGCGAGACGAAGGTGCGCGCGAGCTGCGGCGCCCAGGGCGACAGCGCCGAGAGGTCGTCACCGTGCGGTGCATCCAACGTCGTGCCCCCGTGTCCCGCATCGGCGGGCCCGTGCCGGCGCGAAGATGCGCCGGCAGCGCACGATTCTAGGCGGGCCGCGGCGCACGGCCAGCGCCGCCCGTCAGGTCGGCGGCGCCGGCACGGCCCAGCGCTTGGTCACGTCGCCGCGCGCGTTGACGCTTTCGAGCTGCACGCCGAAGCCCCACAGCCGCGCGGCGTGCTTGAGCACCTCGTGCGCGCTGTCGGCCAGCGGCCGGTCGTTGTGCTGGGTGTGGCGCAGCGTGAGCGACCGGTCGCCGCGCAGGTTGACGTTCCAGACCTGGATGTTCGGCTCGCGCGAGCCGAGGTCGTACTGGCGGGCGAGCATCTCGCGCACGCGGCGGTAGCCCGACTCGTCGTGGATCGCGCTGACCTCGAGCTCGGGCTCGTCCTCGTCGTCGGTGATCGCGAACAGGCGGAAGTCGCGCATCAGCTTCGGGCTCAGGTACTGGCCGACGAAGCTCTCGTCCTTGTAGTTGCGCATCGCCTCGTCGAGCACCGGCAGCCACGGCTTGCCGGCGATGTCGGGGAACCAGTGGCGGTCCTCGTCGGTGGGGGCCTCGCAGATGCGCTGGATGTCGTTGTACATCGCGAAGCCGAGCGCATACGGGTTGATCCCCGAATACGCGCGGTGCCCCACCGGCGGCTGGTAGATGACGTTGGTGTGCGACTTCAGCCACTCGATCATCACGCCGTCGGTCAGGAAGCCGTCGTCGTACATCGTGTTGAGCAGCTTGTAGTGCCAGAACGTGGCCCAGCCCTCGTTCATCACCTGCGTCTGCCGCTGCGGGTAGAAGTACTGCGCCACCTTGCGCACGATGCGCACGATCTCGCGCTGCCATGGCTCGAGCAGCGGCGCGTTCTTCTCGATGAAGTACAGCAGGTTCTCCTGCGGCTCCTCGGGGAAGCGCTTGCTGAGCGCCGCCGCGCCTTCCTTCTCGGCGCGCCGCGGCAGCGTGCGCCACAGGTCGTTGACCTGCTGCTGCGCGTAGGCCTCGCGGTCCTTGCGCTCGGCGAGCTCCTGCGCCAGCGTCTTGCGCTGCGGGCGGCGGTAGCGGTCGACGCCGTGGTTCGCGAGCGCGTGGCACGAGTCGAGGAACTCCTCGACCTTGTCCAGGCCGTGGCGCTCCTCGCACTCGGCGACGTAGTTCTTCGCGTAGACCAGGTAGTCGATGATCGACGACGCGTCGGTCCACATCCGGAACAGGTAGTTGCCCTTGAAGAAGCTGTTGTGGCCGTAGGCGGCGTGCGCGATCACGAGCGCCTGCATCGCCATCGTGTTCTCCTCCATCAGGTAGCTGATGCAGGGGTTGCTGTTGATGACGATCTCGTACGCCAGGCCCATGTGGCCGCGCTTGTAGCTCTTCTCGGTGGCGATGAACTCCTTGCCGTAGCTCCAGTGGCGGTAGTTGACGGGCATGCCCACGCTGGCGTAGGCGTCCATCATCTGCTCGGCGGTGATGATCTCGAGCTGGTTCGGGTAGGTGTCCAGCCCGAAGCGCTGCGCGGTGCGACGGATCACGTCGTGGTACTGCTCGATCAGCTCGAACGACCAGTCGCTCGGGCCCGGCAGCGGCTCGGCCGGGCGCTCGGGCGCCGGCAGCGGCTGCGTCAGCAGGGTGCGGGGCGAGACCTTCATGCGGCCGCCGCTCCTTCCTTCTTGAACAGGTCGCGGAACACGGGGTAGATCTGCGACGCCTCGGTGGCCTTGCGCATCGCGAAGTGCGGGTGGCCGGCGAGCAGCTGGGTGTACTCCTCCCACAGGTTCTGCTCTTCCTCGGCGACCTGCACGTAGGCGTAGTAGCGGCACAGCGGCAGGATCTTCTGCGCCAGCAGCTCACGGCAGCGGCCGCTGTCGTGGTGCCAGTTGTCGCCGTCGCTGGCCTGCGCGCCGTAGATGTTCCACTCGCTCGGGCTGTAGCGCGCCTTGACGATCTCCTCCATCAGCACGAGCGCGGAGGACACCACGGTGCCGCCGGTCTCGGTGGCGTGGAAGAAGTTCTGCTCGTCAACCTCCTGCGCCTGCGTGTGGTGGCGGATGAAGACGATGTCGATCTTCTCGTAGTGCTTGGTCAGGAACAGGTACAGCAGGATGAAGAAGCGCTTGGCGAGGTCCTTGCGCGCCTCGTCCATCGAGCCCGAGACGTCCATCAGGCAGAACATCACCGCCTTGCTCGTCGGCACCGGCACGCGCACCCGGTTGCGGAAGCGCAGGTCGATCGGGTCGAGGTAGGGGATGCGCTCGAGCCTGCGGCGCAGCGCCTCGATCTCGGCCTTCAGTTCGGCGATCTCGTCGTCGCGCCCGTCGGGAAAGCGCTGCAGCTCGGCCAGGCGCTGTTCCATCTCGCGCAGCTCGCGGCGGCTGCCCGAACCGATCGCGATGCGCCGGCCGATCGCGCCGCGCATCGACCGCACGACGTGCAGGTTGTTCGGCGTGCCGTCGCTCGTGAAGCCCGCGCGGTGGTACTTCCACTCCGGCGTCTCGGCGAGCTGGGTGCGCACCAGGTGCGGCAGCGCCAGGTCCTCGAAGAAGACCTGCATGAACTCCTCCTTGCTCAGGGTGAAGACGAAGTCGTCCTCGCCCTCGCCGGAGTCGCTCGCCTGGCCCTTGCCGCTTCCGCCGCCCCCGCCGCCCTTGGGCCGCTCGATGCGGTCGCCCTTGACGTACTCCCGGTTGCCGGGGTGCACGATGTCGCGCACGCCGCCCTGGCCGTGGTGGAACACCGGCTCGGAGATGTCCTTCTTCGGGATCGAGATGTCCTCGGCGCGCTCCATGTCGCGGATGCCGCGGCCGTCGACGGCGCGCTTGACCGCCTCGCGGATCTTGTCCTTGTAGCGGCGCAGGAAGCGCTCGCGGTTGCCGATCGACTTGTTCTTGCCCGCAAGCCGCCGGTCGATGATCGATTGCAGAGCCATCGATGCCCCCGTCGCGCGGTCAGCTTGACTTGCGCACGCGCAGGTACCACTCGCACAGCAGCCGCACCTGCTTGGGCGTGTAGCCCTTGGCGACCATGCGGGTCACGAAGTCCTCGTGCTTCTTGGCCTCGTCGGCGCTCGCCTTGGCGTTGAAGCTGATCACCGGCAGCAGCTCCTCGGTGTTCGAGAACATCTTCTTCTCGATCACGGTGCGCAGCTTCTCGTAGCTCGTCCAGTTCGGGTTCTTGCCCTGGTTGTTGGCGCGCGCGCGCAGCACGAAGTTGACGATCTCGTTGCGGAAGTCCTTCGGGTTCGCGATGCCGGCGGGCTTTTCGATCTTTTCGAGCTCGGCGTTGAGCGCCGCGCGGTCGAACACCTCGCCGGTGTCGGTGTCGCGGTACTCGTGGTCCTGGATCCAGTAGTCGGCGTAGGTGACGTAGCGGTCGAAGATGTTCTGCCCGTACTCGCTGTAGCTCTCGAGGTACGCGGTCTGGATCTCCTTGCCGATGAACTCGGCGTAGCGCGGCGCGAGCTGCTCCTTGATGAAGCCGATGTACTTCTGCTCGAGCTCGGGCGGGAACTGCTCGCGCTCGATCTGCTGCTCGAGCACGTACATCAGGTGCACCGGGTTGGCGGCGACCTCGGTGCTGTCGAAGTTGAAGACCTTCGACAGGATCTTGAACGCGAAGCGCGTCGAGATGCCGCTCATGCCCTCGTCGACGCCGGCGTAGTCGCGGTACTCCTGGATGCTCTTGGCGCGCGGGTCGGTGTCCTTCAGGTTCTCCCCGTCGTAGACGAGCATCTTGCTGAAGATCGAGCTGTTCTCGGGCTCCTTCAGCCGCGTGAGCACGCTGAACTGCGCCATCATCTTGAGCGTCCCGGGCGCGCAGGTCGCCTCGGCGAGCGACGAGTGGCGGATCAGCTTCTCGTAGATCTTGATCTCTTCGCTGACGCGCAGGCAGTACGGCACCTTGACGATGTAGATGCGGTCGAGGAAGGCCTCGTTGTTCTTGTTGTTGCGGAAGGCCTTCCACTCGCTCTCGTTGCTGTGGGCGAGGATCACGCCGTCGAACGGGATCGCGCCGAACCCCTCGGTGCCCTTGAAGTTGCCTTCCTGCGTGGCCGTCAGCAGCGGGTGCAGCACCTTGATCGGCGCCTTGAACATCTCGACGAACTCGAGCAGGCCCTGGTTCGCGAGGCACAGGCCGCCGGAGTAGCTGTACGCGTCGGGGTCGTCCTGGGCGTAGGTCTCGAGCTTGCGGATGTCGACCTTGCCGACGAGCGAGGAGATGTCCTGGTTGTTCTCGTCGCCCGGCTCGGTCTTGGCGATCGCGATCTGCTTGAGGATCGACGGGTAGCGCTTGACGACGCGGAACTTGCGGATGTCGCCGCCGAACTCCTCGAGCCGCTTGACGGCCCAGGGGCTCAGGATGCGGTTCAGATACCGCTGCGGGATGCCGTATTCCTTCTCGAGGATCGGCCCGTCCTCGGCCGGGTCGAACAGCCCGAGCGGCGACTCGTTGACCGGCGAGCCCTTGATCGCGTAGAACGGCACCTGCTCGGCGAGGTGCTTGAGCCGCTCGGCGATGCTGCTCTTGCCGCCGCCCACGGGCCCGAGCAGATAGAGAATCTGCTTCTTCTCCTCGAGCCCCTGCGCGGCGTGGCGGAAGTACGACACGACCTGCTCGATCGAGTCCTCCATGCCGTAGAACTCGGCGAACGCCGGGTAGATCTTGATGACCTTGTTGGCGAAGATGCGCGACAGCCGCGGGTCGTTGCGCGTGTCGACCATCTGCGGCTCGCCGATCGCCTTGAGCATCCGCTCGGCGGCGGTGGCGTACGCCAGCGGGTTGCGCTTGCATTCGGCGAGGTACTCCTCGAGGGAGAGTTCCTCCTCGCGCAAGCGCTCGTAACGATCCTTCAGCCTGCTGATCACGTCCATGCGGACCTCCTGGTTCGGAAGACGCCCGGGCAGCCGCGCACCACCCGCGCATCTGGGAAGTTCTGATGAAGTCCCGGCTGTACGGGCCCGGGCGCCATCAGAGCTTTCCGGTCTTCAGCATGTGCAGTTCAGCGCGCCATCGTCTCCAGCATCGTCGATCGGGGGCAGGCCCATCGTCCGAGCAGAGCGGCCTTCGTCCGCCTGTTTCGAACCGTGTCCCAGCAAGGACCGTGCCCCTGTCGGTCACCAGTGCCGGCACCCGCCCGTGCATGCCCCGTCAACGTTTCGCCCCATCTTTGGGCTGACACGCCCGATGCACTTCGGCGAGGCACCGCATTGTGGCCCGCGGCGCCATCGTGCACCGCAAACGCCTCTCTGACCTCCCACCTTTTATCAGGATTTACCCCACCTATCTGAATTTTCGATAGGTCGGGGCGGGATTATTGAATTTCACAAGCGCATCCGGCGTCGCTATCGTCGCGCAGCCGTGCCGTCGACGGCCCGAGCGATCCTGGCCCACCCGGAGACCCCACCATGAAGCGTTCGTTCCCCCTCCATTGGCTCGGTCTGGCTGCCGCACTGGCGCTGACGCTGCCCGCGCAGGCCCAGAAGGGCGCGCTGCAGAAGCTCGGCAAACCCGAAGGCCGCGTCGACATCGTCGCCTGGCCGGGCTACATCGAACGCGGCCAGACCGACAAGAACTTCGACTGGGTGACCGACTTCGAGGCCAAGACCGGCTGCAAGGTCAACGTGAAGACGGCCGGCACCTCCGACGAGATGGTCGCGCTGATGAACGAGGGCGGCTTCGACCTCGTCACCGCGTCGGGCGACGCGAGCACGCGCCTGATCCGCGGCAAGAAGGTGCAGCCGATCAACGTCAACCTGATCCCGAGCTACAAGAACATCGACCCGCGGCTGCAGAAGGCCCCCTGGCACTACGAGAACAACACCCACTACGGCGTGCCGTACCAGTGGGGCTGGAACGTGCTGATGTACAACACGACGGTCTTCAAGGACAAGCCGCCGACGAGCTGGAGCGTCGTCTTCGAGGAGCAGACGCTGCCCGACGGCAAGAGCAACAAGGGCCGCGTGCAGGCCTTCGACGGGCCGATCTACATCGCCGACGCGGCGCTGTACCTGATGAAGAAGAACCCGGCCCTGGGCATCAAGGACCCGTACGAGCTCAACGAGGATCAGTACAAGGCCGCCCTCGAGCTGCTGCGCGGCCAGCGCAAGATCGTCGGCAAGTACTGGCACGACGCCTTCGTGCAGATCGACGACTTCACCAACGAGGGCGTCGTCGCCTCGTCGAGCTGGCAGTTCCAGGCCAACATCCTGAAGAGCAAGAACCGCCCGATCGCCACCGTCGTGCCGGTCGAGGGCGCCACCGGCTGGGCCGACAGCACGATGCTGCACGCCGAGGCGAAGCACCCGAACTGCGCCTACCTGTGGCTCGAACACTCGCTGAACCCGAAGCTTCAGGGCGACCTCGCGGCGTGGTTCGGCTCGGTGCCGGCGGTGCCCGCGGCGTGCAAGGGCAACAAGCTGCTCGGCGACGACGGCTGCGCGCGCCAGGGCTTCGACGCGTTCGAGAAGATCAGCTTCTGGCGCACGCCGGTGACCCAGTGCAAGACGCAGGCGGCGGGGTGCGTGCCTTATCACCGCTGGGTCACCGACTACATCGCCATCCTCGGCGGCAGATAACGCATCTGGCTGCTGCGCGGCCCGATCTTGCGCCTGCGATGTTGGCTGCGGCGTCACGCCGGCCTTCGGCCGACATGAGCCTTCGCCGCAGCTTCGCTGTCGCCGTACAGGAAGTGCGGCTGCGCTTCTCGGCCGAACCCCGGCCCGCTCGCAACGC
>CALIDR010000292.1 GCA_938022295.1 uncultured Burkholderiaceae bacterium | reverse complement strand
CTCGCCGAGCGTGGGCAGCGACGGGTTCACGGCACCACCTCCGAGGCCAAGCGCAGCAGCTTCGAGCTCAGCGTCAGGCCGGCATTGCGCGCGGCCGCCGGGTTGGCCTGGAACGTGACGCGTCCCTGCACCACGCTCATGTTCAGCGCCGCGCCCTGGCGTGCCGCGCCGGCGCTGTCGGCGACGACGAGCACCGGCAGGCCTTGCAACTGCTCGGACAATCGCGGCAGCTTCTCGGCGGCCGGCGCGGCGACGAACACGACGTGGCACGCCTTCAGCGCCTCGGCGCCCGGCGCGCGCTGCACGGCGATGCGGCGCGCGCTGACCTCCTTGCCCTGCAGGCCGTCGATCTCGGCGCCGAAGGGGTCGCCGCCGTGCAGGCACAGGTTCAGCGTCGGCCCGACGCCGGCCGGCCACTCGGTGAAGACGGCGAAGTTGTAGAGGAACGCGGCCTTCAGGCGGTATTCCGGCAGCTCGAGCGCGAGCGCCGGCTGCCAGGCGAGCGCGCCCAGCACGACGAGCAGCGCCGCCCGCCACCTGCCGACCCGCAATGCTTCAGCGCCCACGCGGCGGCTCCGCGGGCCACGACGCCCGAACCGTGATCTCGAGCTGCAGCAGGCGCTCGAGCGACATGCGCAGCAGCGCCTCGAGCGTGTGCGCGTCGGCGGCCAACGGTGCGCTCGCCAGCACGGCGGCCACGGCGCAGGCGGCACCGCGCCGCAGGGCGGCCGCGACGGCACGCCGGTGGCCGTCGCGCCGCGGCCAGCGTGGCGCGCACGAGGGGGAGGCCATGGCAGCCATCGGACCCGCGGACCCGTCACCGGCTCAGAACCGCCACCGCAGGTCGAGCCGCACGCTGCGGCCGTCCTGTGGGATCGCGTTCTGCCAGTTGCTCTCGGCGCCCGGGTGGGCGTACCGCTTGCCGGACAGGTTGCCCACCGTCAGCGCCACTTCGAGCCCCGGTTGCCAGCCGGCGGCGGCGACGAACAGGTTGGCGAGCGAGCGGCCGCCGAGCCGCGAGCCGTCCAGCGTCAGGCGCGAGCTCTCGTACTGCCATTCGACGCCGGCGCGCACGCCGGCCCACGGCAGCGGCGCGGCGAGGTTGAGCTTGGCCTGGCGCTGCGGCGAGTTGACGAGCTCGGCACCGTCGTCGCCGCGCACGCGCTGCAGCGCGACGCCGGCGCGCAGCCGCGCCCCCGAGGTCCAGACCTTGTCGAGCGTGAGCTCGACGCCGCGCGCGTGCACCGGCGCACCCGAGCGGTACTGCGTGATGCCGCTGTCGGCGTCGGCGCCGAGCGTGATCAGGTCCTTCATCTTCCACGCGTAGGCCGCCGCGCCGAGCAGCAGACCGTCGCCGAGGCGGTGCTCGCCGACGAGCTCGAAGGTGTCGATCGTCTCGCCGTCGAGCGCCGGGTTGGCGATCTGCGCGAAGCCGTCGTCGTAGTCCTGCTCGTAGGCGTTGGGGGCGCGGTGGGCACGCCCGGCCATCGCCTTGAGCGTCGTCGCCGGGCTCGGCTGCCAGATCAGCGCCGCGCGCGGGCTGACGGCGGTGCCGGTGCGGTCGTTGCGGTCGACGCGGGCGCCGAGCGTGGAGCTCCAGCCTTCGGCGAAGCGCCATTCGTCCTGCACGTAGACGCCGACGCGCCAGCCGGGGCTGCGGATCGTGAAGCTGTTCTCCGGCGCGCCGACGTCGTCGACGCTCTGGTCGGCGCGGCGGTTGTCCTGCGCTTCGAGGCCGACCATCAGCTTGTGGCCCGGCCAGGCCAGGCTCAGCAGGCGCACCTCGCCGCCGAGCCACACGCTGGTGGCCGGAAACTCGAACGGTGCGCCGTCGTAGAACAGGCGCGAGCGGTAGTCTTCGCGGCCGGCGAACGCGCGCGCGAGGACCTGCAGCGAGTCGTCGCGCAGCCCCTGCTGCCACTGCAGCTGCGCGATCGCGTAGCCGTCGCCCTGGTACTGGCCCGGCGTCAGCGGGTCGGACAGGAAGGCGCCGGTCGGGTCGTCCTTGCGCCAGCGGCCGTAGACGAGCTCGGCCGCCCACGGGCCGCGGGCGGCGCGCGCGTAGGCCTCGACGTCGCGTTCGCGGTCCTGGCCGCGCGCGGTGCCGCTCACGCCGGCGGCGCCGTAGTCGATCGACAGGTCCTGGCCGCCGGCGCGCAGGCCGGTGGCCGTCACGAGCACGTCCCAGCCGCTGTCCAGGCGCCGCCCCCACACGACGGTGCCCTCGACCAGCGACTGCGGCTGCTGGCCGCCGGCGCGCAGCTCGGTGCCGGCCACGCTCTCGCCGCTGCGGGTGACGAGGTTGACGACGCCGAACATCGCGTTCTGCCCGTAGACGGCGCTGCCGGGGCCGGGGATGAACTCGATGCGCTCGATCGCGTCGAGGTCGATCGGCAGCTGGCGCCCCATCGGCCCGCCGTCGTAGGTGACGTCGTTGAGGCGGTTGCCGTTGACGGTGACGAGCACGCGGGTGTTGTAGTCGCCCGGCAGCCCGAATCCGCGGGTGCCGAGGTAGACGTACTGGCGGTCGTACGTCGTGTGCACGCCGGGCAGGCTGGCCAGCGCCTGATCGAGCGTGCGCCAGCCGTAGGCGCGGATCTCGTCGCGCCCGATCACGCGCACCGCGGCGGCGACGTCGGCGCGCGACTGCTCGTACTTGGACGCGCCGACGACCTTGACGTCGAGCAGCTGCTCGAGACTGAGCGCGATCGGGTCGGCGGCGGCGTGGCCGGCCGCCGGCACGACGGCCAGCAGCGCCGTCACGGCCAGCGCGACCGGGCGCGCCCGGGGCGGGTGCGCGGGCGACGGGCGGAGGGACCGGGAAGCGGGTGAATGCGGCATCGGACGATTCCGGACGAACAGCTATCGGCGCCGTGGGGCGCGCCTTGAGCGGACGGACGAGGGGCCAGCGCCCACGACGGGCGGATCGCACGAGTGTGGCGACCCGCGGGCGGCCCGAACGGTGGAATCGGACCCGTGCGGCCCGTCAGATCGGCGGACGCGATCGCGCGGCCGCAGGCGCCGGACCGGCGCTCAGCGCAGCCGCAGGTCGTCGGCGCCGAAGGTCAGGCCGAGCGGCTCGATGACGACCTGCTTCGGCCCGGCCTCGACCCGGCCCGCGACCCAGGCCGCCACGCCTTGCGCGCGGGCGACGTCGACGCAGCGCTCGGCGTCGGCGGCGGCGACGAACAGCGCGAAGCCCGCGCCCATGTTGAACGTGCCGTAGGCCTCGCGGTCGTCGAGGTTGGCGTGCAGCTGCACGAAGCGCAGCACGGCCGGCACGTCGGGCAGGCGGTGGATGCGGTACGTCAACGCCGCCGGGTGGCGCATCAGCTTGCGCCAGCCGTGGCCGGTGACGTTGGCCGCGTAGTGCGGCACGATGCCTGCCGCCCACAGCGCCTCGGTCACCGGGGCGTACAGGGGGGTCGGCTCCAGCAGCGCCTCGCCGTAGTTCTGCGTCGACGTGACGGGCGTCAGGTAGCCCTGCGGCAGCCGCTCGGCGAGCTTGCGTGCCAGGCTCAGGCCGTTGGCGTGGATGCCGCTGGCCGCGAGCAGCACGATCGCGTCGCCGGGCGCGAGCCGCTCGCCCAGGCTCAGGCGCGACTTCGGGTTCACGAGGCCGGTGCACGCGGCGGCGAGGTCGACGCGGCCGGCCTCGACGATGCCGGCCAGCGCCGGCGTCTCGCCGCCGCCCCAGGCGACGCCGCAGCGGTCGCAGGCGCGCCGCCAGCCGTCGACGAGCGCCTGCGCGCGTGCCGCGTCGGCGAACCAGTCGCTGCCGCCGGCGGCCCAGTAAGCCTGCACGACGAGCGGCGTGGCGCCGACCGTGATCAGGTCGTTGACCGCCATCGCGATCGTGTCCTGCGCGATCGCCTCGTAGTGGCCGACACCGGTCAGGCGCGCCATCGCGTCGGCCACCAGCACCTTGGTGCCGAGGCACTCGACGATGCTCGCGAGCAGGAACGGGCCGACGTCGACGACGTAGGCCGACTCGCCGCGCGAGGCGGCGACTTCGGCCACCCCGTGCGCCGCGAGGTTGCCCGCGGTGGCCGCCGCGGCGCGCTGGGCGGCGATCTTCAGCGGGTCGACGAGGTCGTAGTCGACCCCCGCCTGGTGGTAGGTCAGCCCGGTGCCGGCAGCGGAGTTCATGCGGGGCATTATCGGCCGCACCCCGTGACGGGCGCGTGGACGGCGCGGCGCAGACCGCCCCGTAGAATGCCGCCGATGTCGTACGTGGTGCTGGCGCGCAAGTACCGGCCGCGCTCGTTCGCGCAGATGGTCGGTCAGGACGCCGTCGTGCGGGCGCTGACGCACGCGCTCGAGCAGCGGCGGCTGCACCACGCGTACCTCTTCACCGGCACGCGCGGCGTCGGCAAGACGACGGTGTCGCGCATCCTCGCCAAGAGCCTGAACTGCACCGGGCCCGACGGCAGCGGCGGCGTCACCGCGACGCCGTGCGGCACGTGCCAGGCGTGCACCGAGATCGACGCCGACCGCTACCTCGACTACGTCGAGCTCGACGCGGCGAGCAACCGCGGCATCGACGAGATCCGCGACCTTCTCGAACGTGCGGCGTACAAGCCCGTCGTCGGCCGCTTCAAGGTCTTCATGATCGACGAGGCGCACCAGCTGACGAAGGAGTCGTTCAACGCGCTGCTGAAGACGCTCGAGGAGCCGCCGGAGTACCTGAAGTTCGTGCTTGCGACGACCGATCCCGAGAAGATGCTGCCCACCGTGCTCAGCCGCTGCCTGCAGTTCAACCTGCGGCCGATCGCGCCCGACGTCGTGCAGCAGCACCTCGAGCAGGTGCTTGCGAGCGAAGGCGTGAGCGCGCAGCCGGCGGCGCTGCGTCTGCTCGCGCGCGCGGCGCGCGGCTCGATGCGCGACGCGCTGTCGCTCGCCGACCAGGCGATCGCCTACGGCGGCGGCGCGATCGACGAGGCCGGTGTGCGCGCGATGCTCGGCGCGGTGGACCGCGACCACGCCGAGCGCCTCGTCGACGCGCTGGCGCGGCGCGACGGCGCGGCGCTGCTGGCGGCGATCGACCGCCTGCGCGAGGCCGGGCACTCGGCCGCGGCGACGCTAGAGGAGATCGCGTCGCTGCTGCAGCAGATGGCGGTCGCGCAGGCGGTGCCCGAAGTGCTCGACGACGCCGACCCCGACACCGCCGGCGTGCGCCGGCTCGCTGCGGCACTCGCCCCCGACGAGACGCAACTACTCTACAGCATCGTGCTGCACGGCCGCGGCGAGCTCGGCCTTGCTCCCGACGAGTACGCCGGGCTGACGATGACGCTGCTGCGCCTGTTCGCGGTCCCTCCCGCCGGCGGGCCGCCGCGGCCGGCGGCGGGCGAAGGCGGCGCGGCGCGGCCGGCGGCGCGTCCGATGCCGGCCGCGGCCGGTGCGGCGGCCAGCGCGCGGGTGCCGGTGACGGGCCCGCTGGTGGACCGCCACAATGCGGATGCGAGCGACGACGCGGCGGCCCAAGCGGCCCCCGCCCGGTCGTTGCCGGCTGCGGTGCGCGAGCGGTCCGCCACGCCGGACGTCGCCCACGTCGCGACGCCGCTCGGCGACCGCTGGGCGGCGCTCGTCGACGCGCTCGACGGCGCGCAGCGCCTCGCTGCGCTGCCGCGCGAACTGGCGCTGCAGGCCGAACTGGTCGCTGTCGACGACGCCGCGGGGCGGTGGCGGCTGCGCGTCGAGCGCGAGTCGCTGCGCACGGCGCCGGTGCGCGAGAAGCTGCAGGCAGCGCTGGCCGAGCACCTCGGGCGCGCGGTGCGGCTGGAGGTCGAGGCCGGCGTCGCGCACGATTCGCCGGCGCTGCGCGAGGCGGCCGAGCGCGCGCGCCGCCAGGCCGAGGCCGAACGCATCATCCGCGGCGACCCGCTGGTGCAGCAGATACTCGCGCAGTACGAAACCGCGCGCATCGTGCCAGGGTCGATCAAGCCGCATTGACGACCCGCCGCGACGCCGTCGCTCGGCCCGCCCCGACGGCCGGCCCCGTCCAACGAACCGCAAAGGAACGCCCGATGATGAAGAACCAGCTGGCCGGCCTGATGAAGCAGGCCCAGGCGATGCAGGACAACCTGCGCCGCGCGCAGGAGGAACTGGCCTCGATCGAGGTCGAGGGCCAGTCGGGCGCCGGCCTGGTCAAGGTCGTGATGACGTGCAAGCACGACGTCAAGCGCGTGGCGATCGACCCGAGCCTGCTCGCCGAGGACAAGGACATGCTCGAGGACCTGGTGGCCGCGGCGTTCAACGACGGCGTGCGCCGCGCCGAGGAGGTCACGCAGCAGAAGATGGGCCAGCTGACCGCGGGGCTGCCGCTGCCGCCGGGCATGAAGCTGCCGTTCTGAGCGGCGCACCTTGGCCGCGCCCAGCCCCGGCACGCACCCCGGATCGAGCCTCGCCGCGCTCGTCGAGGCGCTGCGCCGGCTGCCCGGCGTGGGCGTGAAATCGGCGCAGCGCATGGCGTTCCACTTGCTGCAGCACGACCGCGACGGCGCACTGCGGCTGTCGCAGGCGCTCGCCAGCGCGGTCGAGCGCGTCGGGCACTGCCGGCGCTGCCACACCTTCAGCGAGACCGAGGTCTGCGCGACCTGTCTGGATCCGCGGCGCGAGGGGCGGCTGCTCGCCGTCGTCGAGACCCCGGCCGACCAGGCGGCGCTCGAGCGCACCGGCACCTATCACGGCCTGTACTTCGTGCTCCTCGGGCGGCTGAGTCCGCTCGACGGCGTCGGCGCGCGCGACATCGGCGTGGCCGAACTGCTGCAGCGCGCCGCCGACGGCGTCGTCGAGGAAGTGATCCTCGCCACCAGCTTCACCGCCGAAGGCGAGGCCACCGCGCACCTGCTCGGCCAGGCGCTGCGCGAGCGCGGCCTCAGGGTCACCCGGCTCGCGCGCGGCGTGCCCGCGGGCAGCGAGCTCGAATACGTCGACCTGTCGACGATCGCGCACGCGCTGGCCGACCGCCGCTGACCCGCGTTTGCCTCGTTCCCCCGTATCCGGAGGTGCCCGCCATGCCCAGCGCAGCGATCAAGCTGCACGCCACGATGCCCGGTGTGCCCGAAGTCGACCATCCGAAGCCCGAGCGGCTGCTCCTCGGCAACCCGCGCCGCGAGACCTGGAACGTGGTCGACGAGGCGGTGGCGGGGCGCGTCTACGCCGGGGTCTGGCGCTGCGAGCCGGGGCACTGGCGCATCGAGATGGGCGCCGGCGAGCGCGAGCTGTTCACCGTGCTCGCCGGGCGGTGCCGGGTGCACGGCGACGACGGCGTGGTGCAGGAGGTCGGCCCGGGCGAGGCGCTGTGGCTGCCGGCGGGCTTTCGCGGCTCGTTCGAAGTCCTCGAACCGCTGACGAAGACCTACGCGATCGTCGCCGACTGAAGCGACGACCGCGGGCGCTGCGCGGTCAGCGCCCGGACTTCGGCGCCGGTGCCTTCGCAGTGGGCTTGGATGCCGCCGGTCGGCCGGCGACCGCGCCCGAACCGCCGCCGGCGGCCGGCCGCGCCGCCGTCGAGCGCTGCGGCACGTAGACGACGACCTGCGTGCCAGGCCGAAAGCGCGCCGTCGTCGAGACCTTGTTCCAGCGCGCGACGTTGCTCGCGCTGGTGCCGTAGCGGCGCGCGACGGCGGCGACGCTGTCGCCCTGGCTGCCGACGCGGAACGCCACGCGGCGCAGCGCCGGCGCCTCGGGCGCGAGCAGGACGGCGGCGTTGTCGGCGACGTGCGGCGGCACGTAGGCTTCGCGATGTCCGTTGCGCGGCACGAGCAGCGTCGAGCCGGCGCGCACCAGCATGCGCGGCGGGATCTTGTTGACGCTGCGCAGTTCGGCCTCGCTCATACCGACGACCTTGGCCGCCTCGGCGGGGCTCATCTGGCGCGGCGCCTTCCACGCCGTCCACGTCGCCCACGGGCCCGCGTGCTGCTGCAGGTTGCGCACGAAGGCGTTGGCGTTGTCGTACGGCAGCAGCACCTGCGGCGTGCCGGCGGCGAGGATCACCGGCTTGTTCAGCTGCGGGTTGAGCTGCGCGAACTGCTCGGGCGAGATCCCGGCCAGCCGGGTGACGACGGCGACGTCGATGTCGCGCTCGATCGGCACGACGAGGAAGTACGGGTGGTTCTCGACCACCGGCAGCGCGAGGCCGAACGCCGACGGTTCGGCGACGATGTTCTTCACCGCCTGCAGCTTGGGCACGTAGTGGCGCGTCTCCTCGGGCATGCGCAGGTGCGCGTACCCCGTGGGCAGGCCGGCGGCCTGGTTGCGGCGGATCGCCCGCTGCACGTTGCCTTCGCCCCAGTTGTAGGCCGCCAGCGCCAGGTGCCAGTCGCCGAACATGTTGAACAGCCGCGTCAGGTAGTCGAGCGCGGCGCGCGTGGAGGCCAGCACGTCGCGCCGGTCGTCGCGGAACATGTTCTGCTGCAGGTCGAAGTGGCGGCCGGTGGCGGGCATGAACTGCCACATCCCCGAGGCCTTCGCGCGCGACATCGCCTGCGGGTTGAACGCACTCTCGATGAACGGCAGCAGGGCAAGCTCCATCGGCAGGCCGCGGCGGTCGACCTCCTCGACGATGTGGAACAGGTAGCGGCTGCCGCGCTCGGTCATGCGCTGCACGTAGTCGGGACGCGCCGAGTACCACTGTTCCTTCTTGCGCACGAGGTCGCCGTCGAGGTCGGGCATCGCGAAGCCGTTGCGCACGCGCTCCCACAGGTCGGTGCGCGCGCCGCGGTCGTCGAGGTCGATCGGCACGCCGGGGCGGTCGGGGTCGGCGACGGCGATCTTCGGCTCGGGCGCCGCGGATGCGGGTTGCGGCACCGCGGGTTCGGGCTCGGCGACGGCGACCGGGGCAGGTGCGGCCGGGGCCTCGGGCGCCACCTCGGCTGCCGGCGCCGGCGGCACGGGGTCGGCGGGCACGGTGGCACAGCCGGCCGCGAGGACCCCGAGCAGCGCCGCGAGTGCGGCAGCGGGTGACAGGCCGCGCGGCCGGCGGGGCGGTTGGGCAGCGGGGGCGGGCGGCGTCATCGGAATCGGTTCTTCCATTCGCGAAGCACCGCGAGCACGTCGGCCGCGGCAGGGTCGGGGGCGAGCGCGACGTCGTGCGCCCGGGCAGCGCCGACGACGGCCGGCTCGGCGCAGCGCATGAAGGGGTTGATGCGGCGCTCGAGCTCGATCGTCGACGGCAGCGTCGGCTCGCCGCGCGCGCGCAGGCGCTCGCAGCGCTCGCGGTGGCCGGCGGCATCGGCGTTGCCCGGCTCGACGGCGAGCGCGAAGCGCAGGTTCGACAGCGTGTACTCGTGGGCGCAGCACACGCGGGTGCGCCCCGGCAGCGCCGCCAGCTTCGACAGCGAGGCGTGCATCTGCGCAGCCGTGCCTTCGAACAGGCGCCCGCAGCCGGCCGAGAACAGCGTGTCGCCGCAGAACAGCAGCGGGTCGCCGGCGGCGTTGCCGGGCCAGTAGTACGCGATGTGGCCGGCCGTGTGGCCCGGCACGTCCAGAACCTGGAACTCCAGTCCGAGCAGGGCGGCGGTGTCGCCTTCGCGCAGCGGCACGGTCGGCCCCGGGATGCGTTCGCCGGCCGGCGCGCAGACGGGGCCCTGGAGCCTCGGCCGCAGCGCGTCGAGCCCGCCGACGTGGTCCCCGTGATGGTGCGTCACTAGAATGCCCGCGAGCCGCAGGCCTCGGCGGTCGAGCGCGGCGAGCACCGGCGCCGCGTCGCCGGGATCGACGACGAGGGCCTCGCCCTCCCGCGCCAGCATCCAGATGTAGTTGTCTTCGAACGCCGGCAGCGGGATGAGCTCGACTCGCATGGCGCGCGGATTATAGGAAGCCGACCCCGCAGTGACCCCCGTCGCGGCCCCGCTGAACGACGCCACGCGCGACGGCGAGCTCGCGGCATGGCTCGACACCCCGCCCGGCCGCTACCTGCTGGCCTGGGAGCAGGCGCGGGTGGACGGGCTGGTCGGCGACGTGTTCGGCTTCCACGCGCTGCAGCTCGGCCTGCCGGCGCTCGAAGGGCTGCGCTGCAACCGCATGCCGCACCGCTGGTACGGTAACGACGAACGCTGGCCGCGGCCGCTCGCGCCGCCGCCGGCCGCGGGCGCCGCGGGCCCGGACGCCGCCGGCGCCGAGGCCGCGCCGGCGTCGGCGGCCGGCGCGGTCGACCTGCACTGCGACTTCGACGCCCTGCCGTTTCCCGCCCACAGCCTCGACCTCGTCGTGATGCCGCACACGCTGGAATTCGCGCGCGACCCGCACCGGACGCTGCGCGAGGTCGAACGCGTGCTCGTGCCCGAGGGGCGGGCGGTGATCTTCGGCTTCAACCCGGCGAGCCTGTGGGGCCTGCGCCAGCGCGTGCGCCGGCGCGACGCGTTCCTGCCCACGAGCGGCGAGTTCATCGGCTACTGGCGGCTGCGCGACTGGCTGCGCCTGCTCAGCTTCGAGGTCGAGGGCGGGCGTTTCGGCTGCTACGCGCCTCCGCTGCGCTCGCAGCGCTGGCTCGACCGCTTCGGCTGGATGGACCGCGTCGGCGACCGCTGGTGGCCGGTGCTCGGCGCCGTCTACTCGCTCGTCGTCGTCAAGCGCGTGCGCGGGATGCGGCTCGTTGGCCTGCTGCGCGACACCCGCCGGCGGCCGGCCACGGCACCGGCCGTCGTCGCCAACCGCCAGCAGCGTGCCGCGGCACCCGCGCAGCGCGTCGAGGAGGAGGTCGGATGACCGCGAGGCCGCACGACGCCGCCTCGGCCGAGCACGTGACGATCTACACCGACGGGGCCTGCAAGGGCAACCCCGGCCCCGGCGGCTGGGGCGCGTGGCTGCGCTTCGGCGCGCACGAGAAGGAGCTGTTCGGCGGCGAGCCGCGCACGACCAACAACCGCATGGAGCTGACGGCCGTCATCGAGGCGCTGGCGGCACTGAAGCGCCCCTGCCGCGTCACCGTCCACACCGACAGCGAGTACGTGCGCAAGGGCATGACGGAGTGGATGAAGGCGTGGAAGGCGCGCGGCTGGCGCACGGCCGACGGCAAGCCGGTCAAGAACGTCGAGCTGTGGCAGCGGCTGGACGAGCTGCGCCAGCGCCACGACGTGCACTGGCGCTGGGTCAAGGGCCACGCCGGCGACCCCGGCAACGAGCGTGCCGATGCGCTGGCTAACCGGGGCGCGGCGAGCGTCGCGCCGCGATGACCGAGCGAACTGCACCGTTCGCGATTCGACGCTACAGTCACCCTTTGATCAGCGGCTGAGCGGCTTGAAGACCCTGCACACCATCGTCGCCGTCGTCGGCATCGCCCTGGCCGGAGGTGGCGCGTGGTGGTACCAGCATCGCGCCGCGGGCGGCGAGTCCGCCGTGGCCCGGGCGCCCGCGCCGGCGGGTGGCGCACCGGGGGCGCGGCCGGCAGGGCCTCCCGCGGGGCCGCCCGGCGCCAGCGGCCCGGTCACGGTGGAGGTCGGCCGCGCGGAGGCGCTGACGATCGACGACGACGCGGTCGCGGTGGGCACGCTGCGCGCACGGCAGGCCGTCGTCGTGCGCCCCGAGATCGCCGGCCGCGTCGTCGCGCTGGGCTTTCGCGACGGCGAGCGCGTCAAGGCCGGCCAGCTGCTGGTGCAGCTGGACGACCGCCTGCAGGTGGCGCAGCTGCAGCAGGCGCAGGCGCAGGCGGCGATCGCGCGCACCAACCTGCAGCGCAACCGCGAGCTGCTGGCGCAGAACTTCGTCAGCCAGAGTGCGGTGGACCAGAGCGCGGCCAGCCTCGAAGTCGCCGAGGCGCAGGTCGCGCTGGCGCAGGCGCAGGTCGCGCGCACGCGCATCGTCGCGCCGTTCGACGGGCTGGTCGGCATCCGCAGCGTCGACGTCGGCGACTACGTGAAGGACGGCGCCGACCTCGTCGCGCTCGAAGACACGTCGACGCTGTGGGTCGACTACCGGCTGCCCGAGCGCTTCATCCCGCGGGTGCGCCCGGGGCAGCGGGTCGAAGTCGTGCTCGACGCGGCGCCGCAGACGCGGCTTGCCGCGCGCGTCGAGGCGCTGGACTCGCAGCTCGACGCGGCCGGGCGGTCGCTGCTCGTGCGCGCGCGCCTGCACAACCGCGACGGCGTGCTGAAGTCGGGCATGTTCGCGCGCACGCGCACCGTGTTCGCCACCCGCGCCAACGCCGTCGTCGTGCCCGAGGAGGCGGTCGTGCCGCAGGGCGACCGGCAGTACCTGATCAAGGCCGTGGACGGCCCGAACGGCAAGGTCGCGCAGCGCATCGAGGCCCGGCTCGGGCTGCGTCTGCCGGGCAAGGTCGAGGTGCTCGAAGGCGTGGCCGCCGGCGACCTCGTCGTCACCGCCGGCCACGGCCGGCTGCTGCGCGGCGACCCGCTGCCGCTGCGCGTGATCGAGGTCGGCGGCGAAGGCCCGGCCGGCGCCGCCGCGGCCGCGTCGGGCGGCAGCGCGCCGCCGCCGCGGCGCAACGGCCCGGCCGGCTGAACCGGCGGCGGCGCGGCGATGCGCATCTCCGAGACGTCGATCCGGCGCCCGGTGCTCGCCACCGTGATGTCGCTGCTGCTGATGCTGATCGGCCTGGTGGCGTTCGACCGCCTGCAGGTGCGCGAGTACCCGCGCATCGACGAGCCGGTCGTCACCGTGTCGACGCGGCTGACCGGCGCCTCGGCCGAGGTCATCGAGTCGACGGTGACCAAGCCGCTCGAGGACTCGATCGCCGGCATCGAGGGCGTGGACATCGTGACCTCGATCTCGCGCGCCGAGCAGAGCCAGATCACGGTGCGCTTCCGCCTCGAGCGCGACCCCGACAGCGCCGCCGCCGAGGTGCGCGACAAGGTCGCGCGCGTGCGCGGGCGGCTGCCCGAAGCGGTCGACGAGCCGGTGATCTCGAAGGTCGAGGCCGACGCGACGCCCACCGTCTGGCTCGCCTACCCGAGCGACACGCTGAGCCCGATCGAGATCACCGACCTGATCAACCGCATCGTCAAGCCGCGCCTGCAGACCGTGCCCGGCGTGGCCGACGTGCGCCTGTACGGCGACCGGGCGCCGGCGATGCGCGTGTGGCTCGACCCCGAGCAGCTCGCCGGCTACCGGCTGACGGTGCAGGACGTCGAGGACGCGCTGCGGCGGCAGAACCTGGAGGTACCGGCGGGGCGCATCGAGAGCCTGCAGCGCGAGTTCAGCGTGACCTCGCGCACCGACCTCGCCACCCCCGAGCAGTTCGGCGACGTCGTGCTGCGCAACGTCAACGGCCGCCTGGTGCGGCTGAAGGACGTCGCCCGCATCGAGGAAGCCGCCGCCAGCGAGCGCAGCAGCACGCGCCTGAACGGCGTCACGTCGGTGTCCACCGGCATCATCCGCAACGCCACCGCCAACCCGCTCGAGGTCGCCGCCGGCGTGCGGGCGATGATCCCGCAGATCCGGCAGGACCTGCCGCCGAACGTCGACGTGGTGCTCGCCAACGACCTGTCGGTGTTCATCGACCGCAGCGTCAAGGCCGTCTACGCGACGATCGCCGAGGCGGTGGTGCTCGTCGCGCTCGTCGTGTTCCTGTTCCTGCGCACGGTGCGTGCGTCGATCATCCCGCTGGTCACGATCCCGGTCAGCCTGATCGGCGCCTTCGCGATCATGGCCGCCGCCGGCTTCACGATCAACACGCTGACGCTGCTGGCCCTCGTGCTCGCGATCGGGCTCGTCGTCGACGACGCGATCGTGGTGCTCGAGAACATCTACCGCCACATCGAGGAGGGGATGGAACCCTTCCAGGCGGCGCTCAAGGGCGCGCGCGAGATCAGCTTCGCGATCGTCGCGATGACGCTCACGCTCGCGGCCGTCTACGCGCCGCTGGCGTTCACGCCGGGGCGCACCGGGCGCCTGTTCACCGAGTTCGCGCTGACGCTGGCCGGCGCCGTGATCGTCTCCGGCTTCGTCGCGCTGACGCTGTCGCCGATGATGTGCAGCAAGCTGCTGCGCCACGATCCGAACCCTGGGTGGTTCAACCGCGGCATCGAGCGCGCGCTGGTCGCGCTGTCCAACGGCTACGCGGCGGCGCTGCGCGTCGTGCTCGCGCAGCGCTGGATCGTGCTGCTCGTGATGGCCGCCGCCGGCGGCGGCAGCTGGTGGCTGTTCACCACCGCGAAGAGCGAGCTCTCGCCGCTGGAGGACCGCGGCGTGATCCTCGCCATCGTCAACGCCCCCGACGGCGCGACGCTCGACTACACCGCGCGCTACCTGCGCGAGATCGAGCGCATCGGCCTGGCGG
Source organism: uncultured Burkholderiaceae bacterium (assembly GCA_938022295.1). Lineage (GTDB taxonomy): Bacteria > Pseudomonadota > Gammaproteobacteria > Burkholderiales > Burkholderiaceae_C > Calidifontimicrobium. The sequence goes on along the minus strand of CALIDR010000292.1, from coordinate 8,366 downwards.
TGCCCGAGTTCGACCGCGTGTTCGCGATCAGCGGCAACCCGCTGGTGTCGCAGGGCTTCACGGTGATGCGCACCGTCGACTGGGACGAGCGCGAGCGCAGCACCCTCGAGATCGCGCGCGAGCTGCTGCCGCAGTTCATGCAGCTGCCGGGCGTGCAGGCGTTCCCGGTCACGCCGCCGAGCCTGGGGCAGGGCTTCCGCTCGCGGCCGCTCGAGTACGTCATCATGACCAGCGACAGCTACGAGAACCTGGCCCGCGTCGCCCAGCAGATGCTCGCCGAGATGGCGAAGAACCCGGGCATCCAGCAGCCCGACGTGGACCTGCGGCTGAACAAGCCCGAGCTGGTCATGGAGATCGACCGCGACCGCGCCGCCGACCTCGGCGTCAGCGTCGACGCGGTGGCGCGCACCGTGGAGACGATGCTGGGCGGCCGCAACGTGACGCGCTACAAGCGCGACGCCGACCAGTACGACGTCATCGTGCAGACCGAGGCCACCGGCCGCGCGACGCCGCAGGACATCGAGCGCCTGTTCGTGCGCGGGCGCGACGGCGAGATGGTGCCGCTGGCGGCGCTGGTGAAGGTGCGCGAGACGGTCAGCCCGCGCGAGCTGAACCACTTCAACCAGCGCCGCTCGGTCACGATCACGGCCAACATCGCGCCCGACTACTCGCTCGGCCAGGCGATCGCCTTCATGGACGAGACGGCGCGCCGCATCCTGCCGCCGGGCTACCAGACCGACCTCAACGGCGTGAGCCGCGAGTACAAGGCGTCGTCGGGGGCGCTGGGCATCGTGTTCGTGCTCGCACTGGTGTTCATCTACCTGGTGCTCGCGGCGCAGTTCGAGAGCTTCGTCGACCCGTTCGTGATCGTGCTGTCGGTGCCGCTGTCGATCGTCGGCGCGCTGGCGGCGCTGCACTGGAGCGGCGGCACGCTCAACGTCTACTCGCAGATCGGGCTGATCACGCTGATCGGCCTGATCACCAAGCACGGCATCCTGATCGTCGAGTTCGCGAACCAGCTGCGCCAGCAGGGGCGCGACGTGATGGCTGCCACCGTCGAGGCGGCGACGCTGCGCCTGCGCCCGATCCTGATGACCACCGGCGCGATGGTGCTCGGCGCCATTCCGCTCGCGCTGGCCACCGGCGCCGGTGCCGAGAGCCGGCAGCAGATCGGCTGGGTCATCGTCGGCGGCATGACGGTGGGCACGCTGCTGACGATCTTCGTCGTCCCGACCGTCTACACGCTGCTCGCGCGCAAGGGCATCCCGGGCGAGATCACGACGCCCGAGATCGGCACCGCGCGCGCCTGAGGCGCCGCCACCGCACCGCCGACAGGGGCGGCCGGCGGTGGCACGATCGAGTCCACGATGACCACGCCGACCGCCGCGCCCGCCACCACCCCCGCCGCGCCGACCGAACGGCGTGTGCCGGTGGCCGGCATGACGTGCGCGTCGTGCGTACGCCGCGTGGAGAAGGCCCTGCTCGGCGTCGAGGGCGTCACCGCGGCGAGCGTCAACCTGGCGACCGAGACGGCCACCGTCGCCGCCGCGCCGGGGGTGACGCTGCAGACGCTCGCCGATGCCGTGCGCCGCGCCGGCTACGACGTGCCGCAGCGCACCCACACGCTGCGCATCGGCGGCATGACCTGCGCGTCGTGCGTCGGCCGCGTCGAGAAGGCGCTGGCGCGCGTGCCGGGTGTCGAGTCGGCGGTGGTCAATCTCGCCACCGAGACGGCGCAGGTGCAGGCGCTCGCCAGCGTCACCGAGGCCGAGCTGGCGGCCGCGGTCGCGCGCGCCGGCTACACCGTGCAGGCCGAGACGCCGCAGGATGGTGCCGGTGCCGGCGCCGCGTCGCGGCGGTGGCCCGAGTGGGCGCCGGTGGCCGGCGCCGCGGTGCTGACGCTGCCGCTCGTCGCGCCGATGCTCGCGATGCCGTTCGGCGTCGACGCGATGCTGCCCGGCTGGCTGCAGTGGCTGCTCGCCACGCCGGTGCAGTTCTGGTTCGGCGCGCGGTTCTACGTCGCCGGCTGGAAGGCGGTGCGCGCCGGCGCCGGCAACATGGACCTGCTGGTGGCGCTGGGCACCAGCGCCGCCTACGGCCTGTCGGTGTTCATGCTCTGGCAGCACGCCGGTCACGGCACGCCGCACCTGTACTTCGAGGCGTCGGCGGCGGTCATCACGCTGGTGCTGCTCGGCAAGTGGCTGGAGGCGCGCGCCAAGCGGCAGACGACCGACGCCATCCGCGCGCTGCAGGCGCTGCGCCCGGTGACGGCGCGGCGCGTCGGCGCCGACGGCACCGACGCCGAGGTGCCGGTGGGCGACGTGCGCGTGGGCGACGTCGTGCGCGTGCGCCCGGGCGAGAAGCTGCCGGTGGACGGCGTCGTGCTCGCCGGCCGCAGCCACGTCGACGAGTCGCTGCTGACCGGCGAGAGCCTGCCCGTCGTCAAGGGCGAGGGCGACCGCGTGACCGGCGGCGCCGTCAACGGCGAGGGCGTGCTCGACGTGCGCGCGACCGGCGTCGGCGCCGAGTCGACGCTGGCGCGCATCATCCGCCTCGTCGAGTCGGCGCAGGCGGCCAAGGCGCCGATCCAGCGCCTCGTCGACCGCGTCGCGGCGGTGTTCGTGCCCGTCGTGCTCGTCGTCGCCGCGGCGGCGTTCGCCGGCGGCTGGTGGGTGCTCGGCGATCCGGCGGCGGCACTGATCAACGCCGTGTCGGTGCTCGTGATCGCCTGCCCGTGCGCGCTCGGGCTGGCCACGCCGACCGCGATCATGGCCGGCACCGGGGTGGCCGCGCGGCACGGCATCCTGATCAAGGACGCGCAGGCGCTCGAGGTCGCGCACCGCGTCACCCACGTCGCGTTCGACAAGACCGGCACGCTGACCGAGGGTCGGCCGGCGCTCGTCGAGGTCACGGTGTCACCGCCAGGTGACAAATCAGGCGCACTGCGCCTCGCGGCCGCGCTGCAGACCTTCAGCGAACACCCTCTCGCGCGCGCGGTGCTCGACCGCGCCCGCGCCGACGGGCTCGCATGGCCGGCGGCCGAGGGGGTGCGGGCGCTGCCCGGGCGCGGCGTCGAGGGGGTGGTCGAGGGGACGCGCGTGACGCTCGCGAGCACCGCGTGGCTGCGCGAGCAGGGCCTCGACGCCGGCGTCCTGGCCGCCAAGGCGGCGGCGAGCGAGGCCGAGGGCCGCACGCTGTCGTGGCTCGTCGCCGGCGGCGACGCGCGCGGTGCGCCGGCCACGGTGCTGGCGCTGTTCGCGTTCGGCGACCGCCCGAAGCCCGCCGCCGCGGCCGCGGTGGCCGCGCTGCGGCGCCTGGGCATCGTCACCGTGATGGTCACCGGCGACAACGCCGGCAGCGCGCAGGCCACGGCGCGCGCGCTCGGCATCGACGAGGTGCGCGCGCAGGTGCTGCCGGCGGCCAAGGCCGAGGTCGTCGCGGCGCTGAAGGCGCGCGGCGGCGTCGTCGCGATGGTGGGTGACGGCATCAACGACGCGCCGGCGCTGGCGGCGGCCGATGTCGGCATCGCGATGGCCACCGGCACCGACGTCGCGATGGAGACCGCCGGCATCACGCTGATGCGCGGCGACCCGCGGCTGGTCGCCGCGGCGATCGACGTCTCGCGCCGCACGGTGGCCAAGATCCGCCAGAACCTGTTCTGGGCCTTCGCCTACAACGTCGTCGGCATCCCGCTGGCGGCGTTCGGCCTGCTGAGCCCGGTGTTCGCCGGGGCGGCGATGGCGCTGAGCAGCGTCAGCGTCGTTTCCAACGCGCTGCTGCTGCGGCGCTGGCGGCCGCCGTCGGAGGTTTCCGGCATGGCCGGCGTCGGCGCGGCGGCGGACCCGGCCGGCGCTGCGCCCGCCCGGGGCGAAGCGGTGCCGCCGCCCGCGCGGCCGGCGTGACGCGGGCGCGAGGTGGACGTGAAAAAGCCCGCGCGATGCGGCGCGGGCTCCGGTGTGCGGCAATGGGCGGCTGCCGTGCGGCCGGCAGCCGCGGCGACGTCACTTGACGGTCAGCACCCAGGCGGCGAGCTGCTTGGCCTCGGCCTCGCTCACGGCCGGATTGGCCGGCATCGGCACCGGGCCCCACACGCCGACGCCGCCCTTGATGATCTTCTGCGCCAGGTTCTCGACCGCGTTGGCCTGGCCGGCATACTTGGCCGCGACGTCCTTGTACGACGGACCGACGAGCTTCTTGTCCATGGCGTGGCAGGCCATGCAGTTCTTCTTCTGCGCCAGCTCGGCGCTGGCGAAGGCGGGCGAGGCGGCGAACAGGCCAGCGACGGCGGTCAGGGCGAGCAGGGTCTTCATCTTTCCTCTCAGCGGTCGATACAACGAAGGGTCCGTCTTGGGTGACGTGCGCGGATTGTAGTTCCGGCGCCGGCGCCGCAATTTCACACGGAGTGCGACGATGGTTTTCGTGATCGCCGGGGTGCTGCTGATCGTGCTGAAGTGGTTCGAGGTCGACCCCGTCGCCGCGTGGTCGTGGTGGGCGGTGCTGTCGCCGTTCCCGCTGGCCGCGCTGTGGTGGTGGTGGGCCGACGCCAGCGGCCTGACGAAGAAGCGCGAGATCGACCGCATGGAAGAACGCAAGGCCGAGCGGCGGCGCAAGAACATCGCCGACCTCGGCATGGAAGACACGCGGCGACGGCCCCGGTAGCCGCGCGCCGGCCGCCCGGCTTCAGGATCGCGCGGCGGGCAGCGGCACCGCGGCCGCGGCGTGCGCGAAGTGGCGGCGGAAGTCGGCTTCGGACCAGTCGCCGAAGCCCGGGTCCTGGTTGCCGGCGAAGACGTCGGCGACCTCCTTCCAGTCCTTCGCCGTCAGCACCTCCAGCGCGAGCGGCAGCAGCTCGTGCTCCTCGAGCCGCATGTGCTCCCACACGTGGGCGGCGAGCGCCGCCAGCGCTTCGTCGAACCGCTTGAGCGCAGGGTCGTCGCCGGTGGCGCGGTCGGGGCAGGCGTCGCCGGCGGCCTGCAGCGCCGCGGCGAGGTCGTACTCCTGCAGGTGCTGCGCCTCGATGCGGTGCAGCAGGTCGCGCCCGCGGTCGCCGTGGCGGCGCAACAGGCGGTGCAGGCTCGCCTCCTCCTTCGGGTGGTGGCGCCGCTCGGGGTAGTCGTGGATGTAGCGCAGCAGTTCGGCGACGACGGCGCGCTCCAGCGGCGCGGTGCCGCCGCGGGCGGCGTCGACGTGCGCGCGCAGCGCGTAGAGCACCGCGGCGAGCGAGCGGTGCTCGTCCTGGATCAGCGCGGCGGCGTGGCTCGCCTCGCGCGGCATGTCGGCCGCCTGCGGGCGCGTGATCAGCAGCGGCAGCTTCGACAGCCGCATCACCTTCGTCGCCACTGACGGCGCGAGGAGGCCGGCCACGCCGCTGCGGCGGTGCGAGCACATCACGATGCCGTCGCAGCCGCAGTCGGCTGCGGCCTGCGCGATCGCCTCCGCGGGGCGGTCGCTCGCCACGAGGTGGGTCGCGAAAGGCACGCCGGCCGCGGTGGCCGCGGCGCCCGCCTTGGCGAGCAGGGCACGCCCGGGGTCGGCGGCCGGCGGTGCCGGCTCGGCCGCCGCGGCGGGTACGGCGACGAGGCTGCCGTCGGCGAGCACGCGGCGGTGCCGCAGCTCGTCGAACGCGGTCTCGGCCGGCGGCGCGCCGCCCGGCGCGGTGGCGTGGAAGAACGTCAGCTTCAGCGGTGGCGTGAAGCTGCGCGCGAGCCGGACCGCTTCGCCGACGTTGACGATCGACAGCTCGCTGTCGTCGACCGGCACGAGCAGGTGGGTGAACATGGGCCCTCCGGAAGCGGGTGACCTGACGACCGCAATCTAGACCCGCCGGGCGGGCGCGGCCTTGACCTCGGTCACGGTGCCGCGTCGCCGTGGCGCCGTCGTCAGGCGGCGTCGAAGCGGTCGAGCACCGCGCCGTGGCTGGCGCTGGCGGCGTTGCGCGCGAACTTGGCGAGCACGCCGCGCGTGTAGCGCGGCGCCGGGCGCTGCCAGGCCGCGCGCCGGCGCGCGAGCTCGGCGTCGTCGACGTTGAGCTGCAGCAGCCGGCGGTGGGCGTCGATCGTGATCGAGTCGCCTTCGTGCACGAGGGCGATCGCGCCGCCTTCATAGGCCTCCGGCGCCACGTGGCCGACGACCATGCCCCAGGTGCCGCCGGAGAAGCGCCCGTCGGTGATCAGGCCGACCGATTCGCCGAGGCCCTGGCCGATCAGCGCGCTGGTCGGGGCGAGCATCTCGGGCATCCCGGGGCCGCCGCGGGGGCCGAGGTAGCGCAGCACCATCACGTCGCCCGGGCGGATGCGCCGCTCCATGATCGCGGCGAGCGCCGACTGTTCGTCGTCGAACACGCGCGCCGGGCCGGTGATGACGGGGTTCTTCAGCCCGGTGATCTTGGCCACGCTGCCCTCGGGGCTGAGGTTGCCCTTCAGGATCGCGAGGTGGCCCTCGGCGTACAGCGGGTTGGCCACCGGGCGGATCACCGGCTGCTCGGGCGAGAGCGGAGCGACGTCCTTCAGGTTCTCGGCCACCGTGCGGCCGGTGATCGTGATGCAGTGGCCGTGAAGCAGGCCGGCGTCGAGCAGCACCTTCATCACCGCCGGAATGCCGCCGGCGCGGTGCAGGTCGATCGCCAGGTACTTGCCGCTGGGCTTGAGGTCGCACAGCACCGGCACCCTGCGGCGCACGCGCTCGAAGTCGTCGATCGTCCACTCGACGCCGGCGGCGTGGGCGATGGCCAGGAAGTGCAGCACGGCGTTGGTCGAGCCGCCGGTGGCCATGATCACCGCCACCGCGTTCTCGATGCTGTCGCGGGTGACGATGTCGCGCGGCTTGAGGTCGCGCTTGACGGCCTCGACGACGAGGCGCGCGGCCTCGTGCGTGGCGGCGACGATCTCGTCCTCGACGTTGGCCATCGTCGAGCTGCCGGGCACGCTCATGCCCAGCGCCTCGAACGCCGAGCTCATCGTGTTGGCGGTGTACATGCCCCCGCACGAGCCGCTGCCGGGGATCGCGCGGCGCTCGATCTGGCAGAAGTCCTCCTCGCTGAGCTTGCCGGCGGTGAACTGGCCCACCGCCTCGAACACGCTGACGATGTTCAGCTCCTGTCCCTTGTAGTGGCCGGGCAGGATCGTGCCGCCGTAGACGAAGATGCCCGGCACGTTGGCGCGCAGCATGCCCATCATCGCGCCGGGCATGTTCTTGTCGCAGCCGCCGATCGTGATCACGCCGTCCATCCACTGGCCGCCGACGCACGTCTCGACGCAGTCGCTGATGACCTCGCGCGACACCAGCGAGTACTTCATGCCCTCGGTGCCCATCGCCATGCCGTCGCTGATCGTCGGCGTGCCGAAGACCTGCGCGTTGGCCCCGGCGCGCGCCAGGCCCTCGACGGCAGCGTCGGCGAGCTTCTGCAGCCCCGAGTTGCACGGCGTGATCGTCGAGTGCGCGTTGGCCACGCCGACCATCGGCTTGCCGAAGTCGTGCTCCGTGTAGCCCATGCCGTAGTACATGGAGCGGTTCGGCGCCCGCGCCACGCCCTCGGTGATGTGGGCGCTGCGGCGGTTGGGCTTCAGGGGTTCGGTCATGACGGCTCCGGGGCGGCGACGGTTGGCGATGCGGCCAACGATTCTAGGCGTCGCCGCCGCCGGCGCCTGTGTCCGCAGGGCCCGCTGCTAGCATGCGCGCCCATGCTGACGCACCCGCAGTTCGACCCGGTCGCGATCGCCCTCGGGCCGCTGCAGATCCACTGGTACGGGCTCGCGTACCTGGCGGCGTTCGGCAGCTGCTACCTGCTCGTGCGCCGGCGCGCGCAGCGTGCGCCGTTCGCCGACGTCGGCTGGACGGCGCGCGACGTCGAGGACCTGCTGTTCTGGATCGTCGTCGGCGTCATCGTGGGCGGCCGGCTCGGCTACGTGCTGTTCTACAAGCCGGGCCACTACGCCGCCCACCCGCTGGAGATCGTCGCGGTGTGGAAGGGCGGCATGTCGTTCCACGGCGGGCTGCTCGGCGTGATCGCGGCGCTGTTCCTCTACGGCCGCAAGCGCGGGCGGCCGGGGCTCGAGGTGGCCGACTTGGTGGCGCCGGCGATCCCGCTCGGCCTGGCGTTCGGGCGGGTGGGCAACTTCGTCAACGGCGAGCTGTGGGGGCGCGCGGCCGATCCGTCGCTGCCGTGGGCGATGGTGTTCCCGCAGTCGGGCAGCCTGGTGCCGCGCCACCCGTCGCAGCTGTACCAGGTCGCGCTCGAGGGGCTGCTGCTGTTCGCGCTGCTGTGGTGGTACGCCCGCCGCCCGCGGCCGCTCGGCCGCGTGGCGGCGGCGTTCCTCGTCGGCTACGGCGTGCTGCGCTTCGCGGCCGAGTTCTTCCGCGAGCCCGAC
>CALIDR010000291.1 GCA_938022295.1 uncultured Burkholderiaceae bacterium | reverse complement strand
ATCAACCGCCGCACCGGCGCCGGCCTGTTCGCCAACGTGTTCACGCTCGGCTTCGCGCGCCGCGCGACGCCCTACAAGCGGCCCGACCTGCTGTTCCACGACGTCGGCCGCCTGCTCTCGCTGCACCGCGCCGCCGGGCCGATCCAGATCGTCTACGCCGGCAAGGCGCACCCGCGCGACGGCGGCGGCAAGGAGCTGATCCGCAAGGTGTTCGAGCACATCGCGGCGCTGCGCGGCAAGCTCGAAGTCGTCTACCTCGAGGACTACGACATGGCGCTCGCGCGCCGCATGGTCGCCGGCGTCGACCTGTGGCTCAACACGCCGCTGCCGCCGCTGGAGGCCTCGGGCACCAGCGGGATGAAGGCGGCGATGAACGGCGTGCCGCAGCTGTCGGTGCTCGACGGCTGGTGGATCGAGGGCTGCATCGAGGGCGTGACCGGCTGGGCGATCTCCAACGGCCACGCCACCGCCGCCGGCGAGAACCGCGACGCCGACGCCGCGTCGCTGTACGGCAAGCTCGAGAACGTGATCCTGCCGCTGTACTACCGCGACCGCGACCGCTGGATCGACGTCATGAAGCACGCCATCGCGCTCAACGGCTCGTTCTTCAACACCGAGCGCATGGTCGACCAGTACGTGCGCAAGGCGTACTTCGTCTGACCGCCGCCCGCGGCCGGCCTCAGCGCGCGTTGATCCGGACCCAGGGCACCTCGAACCAGTTGTCGGCGCGGTGCACGACGTCGACGTTCGCGCGCGCCGCCCACGGGATCACCTGCCGGTGCAGCGGAATCACGTGCACCTGCTCCTTGAACTCGCGTAGCGCCGCCTTGACCAGCGCCTCGCGCTTGACGGGGTCGGCCTCGACGCTCGACGCGGCGGCGAGCTCGTCGAACCTGTCGTTGCGCGAGCGGCCGTAGTTGTAGGCGCCCACGCCGCGCTCGCCGGGATTGCGGAACACGGGGGTCAGCGTCGTCTCGGCGTCGGTGATCGCGCCGCCCCAGCCGAGCATGTACAGGCTGGTGTCGTGCTTCTCGAGCTTGGGGAAGTAGGTCGCGCGCGGCATCGCGTTGACGCGCACGCGCACGCCGATCTGCGCCCACATGCCGGCCAGCGCGATGCAGATCTCCTCGTCGTTGATGTAGCGGTTGTTCGGGCAGTCGAGCGTGACGTCGAAGCCGTTCGGGTACCCGGCCTCGGCCATCAGCCGGCGCGCGAGCGCGACGTCGTATGGCAGCCGCCGCTCGATCTCGGGGTCGTTGTAGGCGCCCAGCGGCGACGGGGTGAGCCCGCCGGTGGGATAGCTCTGGTTGTTCATCAGCCGCGTCTTCATCGTCTCGATGTCGACCGCGTGGTACAGCGCCCGGCGCACGCGCACGTCCTTGAACGGGTTGCGGTCCTTGACGCTGCCGTACAGCAGCTCGTCGCGGTGCTGGTCCATGCCGATGAAGACGATCCGGTTCTCGGGCCCGTCGATGACCTTGACGCCGGGCGTGTTGCGCAGGCGGGCGACGTCGCGCGGCGCCGGGTCGAGCACGAAGTCGATCTCGCCCGAGACGAGTGCGGCCAGCCGCGTGGCGTCGTTGGCGATCGGCGTGAACACGATCTCCTGCACGTTGCCCTCGTGCCGGTCCCACCAGTTCGGGTTGCGCCGGTAGGTGGTGCGGATGCCTGGCTGGCGGCTCACGAGCATGTACGGGCCGGTGCCGTTGGCGTTCATCGAGGCGTGGCTCTCCTCCTTGTTCTTGAAGTCGAGCGGGCGCGTGACGCCGTGCTTCTCGGACCACGCCTTGCTCATGATCCACAGCGTGTCCAGGTGCTGCAGGAAGATCGGGTTGACGCGCTCGAGGCGGAACTCGACCGTCAGGTCGTCGATCTTGACCGCCTTGCCCACGGCGCTGGCGTAGTTGGCGATCTGCGAGGTCGGCGCCTGCCCGCGCTCGACGGAGTAGACCACGTCGTCGGCGGTGAACGGGCTGCCGTCGTGGAACCTCACGCCCGGGCGCAGCTTGAAGCGCCACACCAGCGGGCCCGTCTGCTGCCACTCGGTGGCCAGGCTCGGCACGATGTTCAGCTGCCGGTCGCGCCGCGTCAGCCGCTCGTAGACCTGGCCGTTCATCATGTTCGTCATCGACTCGTTCTGCGAGTGCGGATCCATCGTCTGCGGATCGCCCTGGCTCGCCCAGCGCAGCGTCTGCGCCTGCAGCGGCGCGAAGGCCGCTGCCACGAGCACGGCGGCACCGAGGCCGCCCCGGACGGCGAGGGATCGGAGGAACGAGAGCTTCATCGCTGCACCCATGCGGCCGATGCCAAGACGGGCGCAGTGTAGGCAGTGCTTCGCGAGGCGCGGGCGGGGCAAACCCGCGGGCCGGAGAGGCCGGCCCGCACCGCCCTCAGGCCGGGGCGTAGCCCTCTTCGGTCAGCGCCGGCACGAAGGCCTCGGCCGGCTGGTTCGTCTCGATGCGCACGCGGTGCGTCGGCAGGTCGACGCTGACCTCGGCGGCGGCGTCGATGCGGTGGATCGTCTCCGTCACCGTCTTCACGCAGTGGCCGCAGGTCATCGTCGGCAGGATCAGCTCGACCATCGCGTGCTCCGGGCGCGGCTGGCGGCGGGTCAGCGGAAGCGCGACTGCGGCACGGTGCGCAGGTCGCCGGGCAGCGAGCCGAGGTAGTCGGCCATCGCCTTCAGCTCGGCGTTGCTGAACTGGCCCACGATGCCGCCCATGATCGGGTTCGCGCGCCCGATCAGCGGGTTGCCGGCGGTGCGGTAGGCGCGCAGCGCGACGTAGAGGTAGTCGGCGTGCTGGCCGGCGATCTTCGGGTAGGTGCCGTCGATCGGCTTGTTGAAGTTCGCGCCGTGGCAAGACGCGCACGCGCCTTTGGTCAGCAGCTCGGCGACGTTGGCGCGCGCCGGCGCCGCGGTCTCGGGCACCTCCGGGTTGGCGGCGCCCTGGTCGGCGTAGTAGGCCGCGATGTCGGCGATGTCCTGGTCGCTCAGCGACGCCGCCAGGCCGCGCATCGTCGGGTGGCGGCGCTCGCCCTTCTTGTACGCGTTCAGCGACGCGACGATGTACTTCTCGTTCTGGCCCGAGATCATCGGCACCTTGTGGATCTCGGGGAAGCTCGCCTGGTAGCCGGGGATGCCGTGGCAGCCGATGCACATCGCCACCTTCTTCGCGCCGGCCTGGGCGTCGCCCGCCATGGCGGCGGTGGAGAACAGGGCGGCCAGGGCCGCCGTCGTCAGCAGTGCGCGCTTCATCGTCTGTCGGGTCCTCGGAGGTGACCGGCGCGCAAGGGCGACCGGCGCAAGCGGGCGCGATTATAGGGGTGGGCCGAAGGCGCCCCGTATACTGGACTGCACCCTCCGAGGCCACCCCGACATGAAGTTCACCGGCACCGCGCAGTACGTCGCCACGCCCGACCTGATGCTGGCGGTCAACGCGGCGATCACGCTCAAGCGCCCGCTGCTCGTCAAGGGCGAACCGGGCACCGGCAAGACGATGCTGGCCGAGGAAGTCGCCACCGCGCTGGGCATGCCGCTGCTGCAGTGGCACATCAAGAGCACGACGAAGGCGCAGCAGGGCCTGTACGAGTACGACGCCGTGAGCCGCCTGCGCGACAGCCAGCTCGGCGACGAGAAGGTCAAGGACATCCACCACTACATCGTGCGCGGCGTGCTGTGGCAGGCCTTCACCGCCGAGCAGCCGGTGGCGCTGCTGATCGACGAGATCGACAAGGCCGACATCGAGTTCCCGAACGACCTGCTGCGCGAGCTCGACCGCATGGAGTTCTACGTCTACGAGACGCGCGAACTGGTCAAGGCCCGCCACCGCCCGCTGGTGTTCATCACGTCGAACAACGAGAAGGAGCTGCCCGACGCGTTCCTGCGCCGCTGCTTCTTCCACTACATCAAGTTCCCCGACGCCGAGACGATGCAGCGCATCGTCGAGGTGCACTTCCCGGGCCTCAAGCGCGAGCTGCTCGCCGCGGCGCTGAAGAACTTCTACGACGTGCGCAACCTGCCCGGGCTGAAGAAGAAGCCGAGCACCTCCGAGCTGCTCGACTGGCTCAAGCTGCTGGTGGCCGAGGACATCCCGCCCGAGGCGCTGCACAGCAAGGACGACAAGGTCGCCGTGCCGCCGCTGGTGGGCGCGCTGCTGAAGAACGAGCAGGACGTGACGTTGTTCGAGAAGCTCGTCTTCATGCAGCGCCACCACCGCTGAGCCCGCGCCGTGGCCTGGCCGCCGGACGTCGAGCTGCGCGGCCGCCACGCGGCACTCGTGCCGCTGCGGCACGACCACGCGGCCGCGCTCGCCGAGGCCGTGCGCGACGGCGAGCTCTGGAGGCTCTGGTACACGAGCATCCCGCCGCCCGACGGCATGGCCGACGAGATCGGGCGCCGGCTCGCGCTGCGCGCCGCCGGCTCGATGCTGCCGTTCGCCGTGCTCGACGCCGCCGGCACGCCGGTGGGCATGACGACGTACATGCACGTCGACGCCGTGCACCGGCGCGTCGAGATCGGCAGCACCTGGCTCGCGCGGCGCGTGCAGCGCACCGCGATCAACACCGAGTGCAAGGCGATGCTGCTCGCCCACGCGTTCGAGGCGCTCGATTGCATCGCCGTCGAGTTCCGCACCCACCGCCTCAACTCGCAGAGCCGGCGCGCGATCGAACGCCTCGGAGCGCAGCTCGACGGCATCCTGCGCTGCCACCAGCGCGCCGCCGACGGCACGCTGCGCGACACCGCCGTCTACAGCATCACCGCCGCCGAGTGGCCCACCGTGCGCTCGCACCTGCGCTGGCAGCTCGAGCAGCGCCACGGTGGCGGCGCGTGACAACGTCGACCGGCGCCGCACGGTCAACGCTTGAACCGGAGACCCGCGATGGCGACGAGAAGGAACAGGACGCGCAGGATGGACATCGACACGCTGTGGCGCGTCGAGCGCATCGGCGCGCCGAGCCTCGCGCCCGACGGTGCGCAGGCGGTCGTCACGCTGACCCGCCACTCGATGGACGACAACAAGGCGACATCGACGCTGTGGCTGCTGTCGACGCTCGGCGGTCGCCCGCGCGCGCTCACCCACGGCGGCGACAAGGACGGCTCGCCGCGCTTCGCCCCTGACGGCCACCGCATCGCGTTCCTCGGTCAGCGCGAACAGCAGGGCCGCAAGGACGAGTCGAACCAGCTCTACGTCATCGCCGCCGACGGCGGCGAGGCGCGGCGCGTGGCCGACATCGCCACCGGCGTCGAGGCCTTCCGCTGGTTCCCCGACGCCCGCCGCATCGCCTTCGTCTCCTGGGTCTGGCCCGAGGAGAAGAGCGCCAAGGCGCAGGCGCGCCGCCACAAGTCCCACAAGGAACGCAAGGAGACGGGAATCGCGACCAGCGAGGCGGTCTACCGCTACTGGGACCATCACGTGCCGCCGGGCCGGGTGCCGCACCTGCACGTGATCGACGTCGACGCCGAGGCGCCGCAGCCGCGCGACCTCTTCGCCGGCACCGCCTACGAACTGACGCGCGCCGAACCCGATGCCGACGCGTTCGACGTCTCGCCCGACGGCCGGCGCATCGTGTTCGCGTTCGACCCCGCGCCCGCGAAGCGCCTCGACAACTGCTTCGCGCTCGCCGAGATCGACGTGCGCAGCGGCAAGGTGGAGGTCGTCGCCCAGGATGCCGACTGGCATTTCGCGGCCCCGCGCTACGGCCCCGATGGCAAGCGCATCGCGTTCCTCGCCAGCCACCGGGGCCGCAAGCACACGATGCCGATGCAGCTCGCGGTGTGGGACCGCGCGACGCGAAGCCACGAGGTCGTCAGCGCCGAATGGGATCACGAGGTCGAGGCCCCGCTGCAATGGGAGGACGACGGCCAGGCGCTGCTCTTCGCCGCCCAGCAGAAGGGCCGCCGGCACCTGTGGCGCTTCGACCTGCCCGACCGTCGCGCCGAGGTCGTCGTGGCCGGGGGCTGGGTGCACCACTTCGACAAGGCGGCCGGCGTGCTCGTCACCGCGGCCGACGCGATGCTGCACCCGGTGCGCGTGCACGCCCACCTGCCTGGCGCCGAGCCGCGGCGCCTCGAGACCTTCAACGACCGGCTGCTCGGCGGCATCGACCTCGGCCGGGTCGAGGAGGTCTGGTTCGACGGGGCGAGCGCCGACGGCACGGCACGCGACCCGGTGCAGATGTGGCTCGTCTACCCGCCGGGCTTCGACCGCAAGGCCCGCCACCCCCTGCTGCACGTCATCCATGGCGGCCCGCATGCCTGCGCCGGGGACACCTGGCACTACCGCTGGAGCAACCCCGTGTTCGCGGCCGAGGGCTACGTCGTCGCCGCAGTGAACTACCACGGCTCGTCGGGCTTCGGCTATGCGTTCCTCGACAGCATCACGCACCGCTGGGGCCAGCTCGAACTGGCCGATGTCGAAGCGGCCACCGACTGGCTGCTGGCGCAGCCCTGGGCCGACCGGCGCCGCCTCTACGCCACCGGCGGCAGCTACGGCGGCTACATGGTGGCCTGGCTGAACGGCCACGTGCCGCCCGGCCGCTACGCTGCCTACGTCTGCCACGCCGGCTGCTTCGACTGGTCGGCCATGGTCGCCGACGACGCCTACACCTGGCACGTGAAGGAGCTCGGCGCCGGCTACTGGGAGGACATGGGCAAGGTGCACGCGCAAAGCCCGCACGCCTTCGCCGGGCGCATGCACACGCCCACGCTCGTGACTCACGGCGCGCTCGACTACCGCGTGCCCGACGCCCAGGGCCTGGCGCACTACAACACGCTCAAGGCCCGCGGCGTCGACGCCCGGCTGCTGTGGTTCCCCGACGAGAACCACTGGGTCCTCAAGCCGCGCAACAGCCGTCTGTGGTACCGGGAGTTCTTCGCCTGGCTGCGCGCGCACGAGACGGCCCCGGCGGCCCGCAAGGGCCGCGGGAGCCGCAAAGCGGCCTAAACTGGGCGCCGGGCCTGCAGGCCGAACGTCATGCTGATCGACTTCTTCTTCACGCTGCGAGCCGCCAAGCTGCCGGTGTCGGTCAAGGAGTACCTGACGCTGCTCGAGGCGCTGCGCGCGCAGGTCATCGGCCCGTCGGTCGACGAGTTCTACTTCCTCGCCCGCACCACGCTCGTCAAGGACGAGGCGCACTACGACCGCTTCGACCGCGCCTTCGGCGCCTACTTCAAGGGCGTCGAGCTGCTCGCCGACTTCACGAAGGAAGTGCCGCTCGAGTGGCTGCGCAAGACGCTCGAGCTCGAGCTCTCGCCCGAGGAGAAGGCCAAGATCGAGGCGATGGGCTGGGACGAGCTGATGGAAACGCTCAGGAAGCGCTTCGAGGAACAGAAGGGGCGCCACGAGGGCGGCAGCAAGTGGATCGGCACCGGCGGCACGAGCCCGTTCGGCGCCTGGGGCGTCAACCCGCAGGGCATCCGCATCGGCCAGGACAAGGGCCGCAACCGCAGCGCGGTCAAGGTCTGGGACCAGCGCGCGTACAAGGACTACGACGACAGCCGCGAGCTCGGCACGCGCAACATCAAGGTCGCGCTGCGCCGGCTGCGCCGCTTCGCGCGCGAGGGCAGCGAGCTCGAGCTCGACCTCGACGACACGATCCACAGCACCGCGGCCAACGCCGGGCTGCTCGACATCAGGATGGTGCCCGAGCGCCACAACCGCGTGAAGGTGCTGCTGCTGATGGACGTCGGCGGCACGATGGACGAGCACGTGCACCGCGTCGAGGAGCTCTTCAGCGCCGCCAAGACCGAGTTCAAGCACCTCGAGTTCTACTACTTCCACAACTGCGTCTACGACTTCGTGTGGAAGCACAACCGGCGGCGCTTCAGCGAGAAGTTCCCGACCTGGGACGTGATCCGCAAGTACAACAAGGACTACAAGCTCGTCTTCGTCGGCGACGCGACGATGAGCCCCTACGAGATCCTGCAGCCCGGCGGCAGCGTCGAGTACCACAACGAGGAACCGGGCGCCGAGTGGCTGCAGCGGCTGACGCACGCGTTCCCGAAGTACGCCTGGTTCAACCCCGAGCCGCAGGGGGTCTGGCAGTACCGGCAGAGCATCGCGATCGTCCAGCAGCTGATGAACCAGCGCATGTTCCCGCTGACGCTGGCGGGGCTCGAAGGGGCGATGCGGCTGCTGAGCAAATGACGCGCTGGCGCCGCCTCGCCGCGGCGGCGGGGCTGGCGGCCGCGGCGCTGCTCGGCAGCGGCTGCAGCACGCTCGGCCGCGCGCTGCCGGGCGGTGCCGAGCCCGCCCCGCCCCCGCCGGCCGTCAGGCTCGCGATCGAGGCGCCCGACGCCCTGCGTGCGCTGCTGGGCGAGTACCTCGACCTCGCGCGCCTGCCGGTGCTCGCGCCGGGCGAGGCGGTGGGCACGCAGGAGCTCGACCGGCTGGTCGCCGCCGCGCCGGCGCAGGCGCGCGGCCTGCTCGAGACCGAGGGCTACTTCGAGCCGGTGATCGACGTCGCCCGCGCGCCGCCCGGGCCCGACGGCGTGCCGCGGGTGACGCTGCGCGTCGACCCCGGGCCCCGGGTGCGCGTGGGCAGCGTCACGATCCACGTCCAGGGCGAGCTCGACACGCTCGCCCGCCAGGGCGATGCCGCCGCGCAGGCCACGCTCGACGCGCTGCGCCGCGACTGGCCGCTGCAGGTCGGCCAGGCGTTCCGCAATGACGAGTGGAGCCGCGGCAAGGGCGGCGTGATGACCCGCCTGCGCCGCGACGGCTACCTCGGCGCGGACTGGAGCGGCACCGGCGCGCAGATCGACGTCGCCGAAGGCCGCGCGCGGCTGTTCGCCGTCGCCGACAGCGGGCCGCGGTTCCGCACCGGCGAGCTGCGCGTCGAGGGCGTGCAGCGCTACGTCGAAGACCCGGTGCGCCACCTCGCCGGCTTCGCGCCCGGCACGCCGGCCACCGAGGAACTGCTCGTCGACTACCAGGACCGGCTCGTGCTGTCGGGGCTGTTCGCCACCGCCGTCGTCACCGTCGACCCCGACCCCGCGCGCGCCGACGCGACGCCGGTGACGGTGCGGGTGACCGAGCGCGAGGTCAACGAGGCGATCGTCGGCGTGGGCTTCAGCACCAACGTCGGCGCGCGGGCGTCGCTCGACCTCGCGAACCGGCGCGTCTTCGGCTGGCCGGCGAAGGCGCGCAACCGGTTCGAGGTGGCGCAGAAGCAGCAGTCTTGGAACGGCGAGATCGGCACCTACCCCGGGCGCGGCTTCTGGCGCGAACTCGTCGGCGGCGCGTTCGGCCGCGAGGTGTCCGACACCGACGTCGTCACGACCTGGAGCGCGCGCGTGGGCCGAGCGCAGGACGGCAAGGCGATCGACCGCCTGATCTTCGCCGAGGTCGTGCAGTCGATCACCGAGGTCGACGTCCCGCCGCGCTCCACGCTCGCGCCGCGGCGCACCGCGACGGCGTTCTCCGGCAACTACCACTACGTCTGGCGGCGGCTCGACGACGTGATCCTGCCCACGCGCGGACTGTCGATGTCGCTGCAGGGCGGCGCCGGCTACGCGACGAGCGACTTCGCCGCCCACGGCCCGTTCGCGCGCCTGTACGGCCGCTTCACCGGCTACCGGCCGCTGCCCGGCGGGTTCTACGGCCAGGCCCGCGTCGAGCTCGGCGACGTGCTGCGGCGCCCCGGCGTCGAAGTCCCGGAGGCGCTGCTGTTCCGCCCCGGCGGCGAGAACTCGGTGCGCGGCTACGCGTTCCGTTCGCTCGGCCCGACGGTCGACGGCGTCGTCGGCGGCGGCAACGTGATGGCCACCGCCAGCGTCGAGGTCGCGCGCCCGTTCTCGGCGGCGCTGCCGTCGCTGTGGTGGGCCGCGTTCGTCGACGCCGGGCGCGCCGCCGACCGCTGGCGCGACCTGCGCCCCGCCGTCGGCGCGGGCGTCGGCGTGCGCTTCCGCAGCCCCGTCGGGCCGCTGGCGATCGACATCGCCTACGGCGACGAGACCAACGCCTGGCGCACGCACCTGAGCGTGGGCGTGGTGTTCTGACCCTAGATCCGGCAGTCGGCCGCTCGATTACGCATGCGACCTGCTCTAACGTTTGGTGATTTTGCCCACGCGAACGGTCACCTCTGGGGTGACGTCGCTGCGCACCCGATCGAGCCGCCCTCGGACACGCTAGCGGCGTTGCGAATCCTCGCGATGGCACGCGCCATCGCTGCGGTTCGCGCCTTGCCAGCGCGACCGATGACGGCCCGCTCGGGCGCGCCCAACTGCCGGATCTAGGCTGACCGCCCGCGATGCCCCGCGCCAGCGCCCGTCCCGCCCGCCGCCGCCCGATGGCCGGCGGCGCGCTGGTGCGCCTGCTGCTCGTCGTGGCGGGCACGCTAGTGGCGCTGGGGGCTGCCGTCGCCTGGCTCGCCGGCACTTCGGCCGGCACCGCGTGGCTGCTGGCGCAGATCCCCGGCCTGCGCATCAGCGCGCCGAGCGGGGCGCTGGCCGGCGGGCCGTTCTCGGCCCGGCGCGTGCAGTGGGAGGGCGACGCCGGCCGGCTCGTCGTCGAGGACCTGCGCTGGGCCGACCTGCGCTGGAGCTGGCGGCCGCACGCGCAGGCCTGGGTCGGCGTCGACCTCGTCGAGGCGCGCGCGGCGCGCGTCGAGTGGCGCTCGGCCCCGCGTGCCGATGCGCCCGCCGCGCCCTTGCAGCCGCCGGCCGACCTGCGGCTGCCGGTGCAGGTGCGGCTGCTCGACCTGCGCGCCGAGCGCATCGAAGTCGACGACCTGCCGCCGCTCGAGCGCCTGCAGCTCGGCGCCGAGCTCGGCGCCGACGAAGGGCGCGTG
>CALIDR010000290.1 GCA_938022295.1 uncultured Burkholderiaceae bacterium | reverse complement strand
CTGCGCACCCGATCGAGCCGCCCTCGGACACGCTGGCGGCGTTGCGAATCCTCGCGATGGCCCGCGCCATCGCTGCGGTTCGCGCCTTGCCAGCGCGCCCGATGACGGCCCGCTCAGGCGCGCCCAACTGCCGGATCTAGGTTGAAGCCGACCGGGACCGCACCGGGACCCGGATCGTGTCGGGCACCGCCGCCTGGCGGCACGGGAGTCGATGATGCTTGGCGTTCGACGTTCGGGGATCGCGGCGCTGGCCCTCGCGGCCGCAAGCGCGTGGGCACAGGACGGCCTGCGGCCGCCCGACGACACGCCGTGGCCGCGCTGGCAGCTGCGCCTCGATCGGCTCGATCGGCTCGCGGCCCCGGGCATCCCGCGGGCCGCGGGGCTGCTCGACGGGGCGGCGCCGGCCAGCGGCGCCCGGGTGTTCGGCGACGTCTACCTGCTGGACCTCGGCCGCGGCGTCGCCGGCTACACCGGCGGGCTGCGTGCCACTGGCGGCTGGACGGTCGGGGCGCGCGGCTTTGCCACCGGCATGCCGCCGGGCGTGGGCGGCAGCGGCATCGGGTGGCGCACCCGCGCCGGGCTCGACGCCGGCGAGGCGGCCACGGCGTCGCTGCCCTACGTCGGGTTCGGCCTGACCGGGTCGTCGCTGCGCGGCGGCTGGGGCGTCAGCGCCGACATCGGGCTGGCCGGCGGTGGCCTGCGCACCTCGCGCCCGGCGGCCGACCTCAACGCGGTCGAAGAGGTGCTGCGCGAGTGGCGGCTGACGCCGGTGCTGCAGCTCGGCGTCTCGTACGCGTTCTGAACGCCCTGCAGGGGCGGCAGGCCGTCAGGCGCGCGGGCGGATCACGAGGTAGTTGACCCACTCGCCGCGGCGCACCATCACGCTGACCGGGCGGTCCTTGTTCAGGCCCGCGACGAGGCCGTTGAACTGCTTGCTGTCGGCGACTTCCTTGTTGTCGATCGACAGGATCACGTCGCCCTCGCGCAGCCCAGCGCGCGCCGCCGGACCCTCGACGGCCTCGACGACGACGCCGCCGCGCACCTTCAGCTCGCGCTTCTGCTCGTCGGTCAGGTCCGTCACCGCGAGTCCGATCGCCGTCGTCGGCGCCGGGGCGGCGGCCGGCGCCTGGGCGACGCGCACCGGGCGCTCGGGTTCGAACTCGCCGACCGCCACCGTGAGGTCGCGGTACTGGCCGCGGCGGTAGACCTGCAGCTTGGAGCGCGTGCCGGGCGCGGTGGCGCCGATCATGCGCGGCAGGTCGACCGAGCGCTCGACCGGCTTGCCGTCGACCTGGGTGATGATGTCGCCCGGCTCGAGGCCGGCCTTGTCGGCCGGGCCGCCGCTCTCGACGCTTTGCACCAGCGCGCCGACCGGCTGGCCGAGGCCGATCGACTCGGCGACCTCCTTCGTCACCGGCGCGATCTGCACGCCGATGCGCCCGCGGATCACGCGCCCGTGGGTACGCAGCTGCTCGGCCACCCGGCTCGCCTCGTCGATCGGGATGGCGAACGAGATGCCCATGAAGCCGCCCGAGCGGCTGTAGATCTGCGAATTGATGCCGACGACCTCGCCGCGCATGTTCAGCAGCGGCCCGCCCGAGTTGCCGGGGTTGATCGCGACATCGGTCTGGATGAACGGCAGGAAGTCGCCGGTGTCGCGCTGCTTGGCGCTGACGATGCCGGCGGTGACGGTGTTGTCCAGCCCGAACGGCGAGCCGATCGCCATCACCCACTCGCCGACCTTGAGCTTGTTGACGTCGCCGAACTTGACCGTCGGCAGGTTGGTGGCGTCGATCTTCACGACGGCGACGTCGGTGCGGCGGTCGGCGCCGACGATCTTGGCCTTGAACTCGCGGCGGTCGGGCAGCGTGACGATGACCTCGTCGGCACCGGCCACGACGTGCGCGTTCGTCATCACGTAGCCGTCGGGCGTGAAGATGAAGCCCGAGCCGACGCCACGCTGCATCGGCTCGTCGTCGCCGCGCGGCCCGCGCCGCGGGTCGGGGCGGCCCGGCAGCGGGATGCCGAAGCGGCGCAGGAATTCCTCCATCTGCGGGTCGAGCTCGGGCCCGCTGCGCCGCGCCTGGCCGCCGCGCTCGAGCGTGCGGATGTTGACGACGGCCGGGCCGACGCGCTCGGCGAGCTCGGTGAAGTCGGGCAGCACGACCTGGGCGCGCGCGGTGCCGATCGCCGGCCCGGCGACCATCGACGCGACGACCAGGGCCGCAGCCAGAGCGACCTGGCGCGCCTGTGCGCCCCAGGACGATGGCGTGGAAACGTGGGACATGGAGACAACCCCCTCGGTCAGATGATTCCTATGGACCCGCCGGCCGCCGGAGCGTTCCCGACGCCGCCGCGCGGCGCTGTCGGCGCCCGCTACGGCCGGCGTTCGAGCGCCTGCGCGAAGCGCACGACGGTGGCCATCGGCACGTCGCCCATCACGGTGACCCACCAGCGGTCGTGGCGCTGCATCAGCGTGTGGGTGGCGCCGATGGCGGTCTTGCCGGCACGGTGACGGCCCTCGCGGTACGGCTCGATGAACACCGACACGTGCGTGAGGCCGTCGGAGAACACCGCCTGCAGCACCGGGTCGTGCGCGCCGTCGGTACCGGCGGTGACGCCCTCGACGCTGCGCCGCACGCAGCTGACCTGGCGGAACCCCTCCACCGGCGTCAGCCGCCAGCCCTCGGCCTCGAGCGCGGTGGGCTGCAGCGTCGGCTTCAGCACGCGGTAGCCTTCGAGCCGCTTCATCGCCCGCAGCACGCTGTCGGGCTGCGCCCGCACGCCGATCGTCACCTCGCTGAACGCGGCGCTCTCCAGCACTCGGCCGTCGGGCGCGAGCACGTCGCTGCGCAGCAGCAGCGCGGTGCGCCGCTCGGCCCACAGGCGCTGCGCGAAGCGCGCGTCGTCGCGCGGGCGCAGCACGAACGCCAGTGCGTCGTATCCGGCGACCCGCCCGTTGCCGTCGGCGGCGAGCTCGTAGCGCTCGAACAGGCGGTCGTCGGGGCGCGCGCGCAGCAGCGACGGCAGCGCGTTGCCGGCGTCGCGCTGCTCGACGACGACGACGCGCTGCGTCGGCCAGACCGTGTGCACGAGGTCGTTGTGACGGTAGACCACGCGCGTCTCGCCGTCGAGCAGCTCGACGCGCTCGTACTGCTGCGAGCCTTCGCCGAAGTGGACGATGCGCGAGCTGTGCACCGTGCCGTCGGCCGCCGACACCCAGGTGCCGCTGTAGTTGCCCTGCGCCACCGCGGCATGGATGCGGGCCAGCACCGCCTTCGGTTCCAGGCGCTCGAGCGCCTCGGCCGCCGGTTCACCGGCCAGCGCCGACGCCGTCAACCCCAGGAGAGCCAGCCCGCCGAGCCAGCGGATCCAACGATGCGCCAGCATCGCGGCGCGTCAGCGGGCCGGCGCGGCAGTGGCCGTGCTGCGGACGATCCCCCCTGGCACGAGCGCCACGTTGGGGCCGTACTGCTTGTGCGCCTCGAGGTAGCGGTCCAGCCGCGCGTCGCGCACCAGGACGTCGTCGAGCGCCGCCGCAGCCGGCGCCGGCGGCGCGCTGCCGGCGACGACGCGCACGACACCCGACGGCGCCGCCCGATCGGGGGCCGAGGCCATGACCGGCGCGCCGTCGCCGCCGGGCGCGGCCAGGCGGGTGACGACGAGCACGCCGGCAACGGCGACGAAGCCGGCCGCCACCGCCAGCGGCGCCAGCCAGCCGCGGCGCCGCGCGGACGCCGCCGTGGCGGTCGGCGCGGCGGCCAGCGTCGCCGCCGGCGCCATCACGACCGGCTCGTCGGCCAGCCGCTGGCGAAGCCGCTGCAGGAACGCTTCGTCGTGCGCCGCCTCGTGGGCGAGGTCGTCGGAGCGCATCACGTCGCCGATCAGGTGGTAGGCGTGCCAGGTCACGCGCAGCTGCGCGTCGTCGCGCCAGTCACGGCACAGCCGTGCCGTGGCGGCGACGTCGAGGTCGCCGTCCATCAGCGCCGACAGGTCCTGCCGCCGCTGCTGTCCATGTTCCGCCGCATCAGCCATCGTTCGCTCCAGTACCACTCGCCTGCGCCGACCGCTTCGTCACCACCGCTCGCCGTCGCGCGTCCCGAGCAGCGGGCGCAGACGTTCGGCGATCGCCTCGCGGGCACGGAAGATCCGCGACCGCACGGTTCCGATCGGGCAATTCATCACGTCGGCAATCTCTTCGTAGCTCAGACCCTCGATCTCGCGCAGCGTGATCGCCTGCCGCAGGTCGTCCGACAGGGCTTCGATCGCCGCGTTCACCGTCTCGGCGACCTGTTTGCTCGCCAGCACGGCGTCGGGGGTTTCGGCGTCGATTAGTTCGTTCTCCACCCGGGAAGTTTCGTCGCCGTCGTCGTTCGGCGTGCGGGCGGCCTCGGCGACCAGCGGGTCGCGTTTCAGCTCGACCAGTGCCTTCTTCGCCGTGTTGACCGCGATCCGGTACAGCCAGGTGTAGAACGCGCTGTCGCCGCGGAACTGCGGCAGCGCGCGGTAGGCGCGGATGAAGGTCTCCTGCGCGATATCGGGCACCAGGTCGACGTCGCGCACCATGCGCGCGATCAGCCGTTCGACGCGCCGCTGGTACTTGACGACGAGCATCTCGAAGGCGCGCGCGTCGCCGCGCTTGACGCGCTCGACCAGCAGGGCGTCGGCGTCGCCGGCGTTCATCAGATGCGCGTCGCCGCGAGCGGGTCGGCATCGGCCTGACGGGCAAACAGCGCGCAGCGCAGGGCGTGCCAGCGCGCGCGGTGGTCGCGCCGCGCGAGCGCGATCCAGCGCCGCGGCGGCGCGCCCGCGGCGGCGTCGAAGCGCAGCAGCAGCCAGCCGCCGAGGTCGATCGCGACGCGCGCATGGCCGGCGACCGCGTCCGCCGAACCGTCGTCGCGCACGCTCCAGGCCGCGCCGTCCCAGCGCAGCACGACCGCCGCGCGGCGCGGGCGGCCGGCAACCGCGACGGCCGCGAAAACCGCCGCGATCGCGCCGGCGGCAGCCGCGAGCCCGTCCGCACCGCCGCCCAACCGCACCCCCCAGGCCGCGCCCGCCGCCGCGGCCAGGGCGGCGAGGAGCGCCGCGGCGCGACGCGCGAACGCGTCGCCCGTGCACACCACGTCGACCGCCGGCGCCGCCGTCATCGCCGCAGCGCGCGCCGGCGGGCCGGCCCCGGCGACTCACGCACGGCGGAACACCAGCGTGCCGTTGGTGCCCCCGAAGCCGAAGTTGTTCTTCACCGCCACGTCGATGCGCATCTCGCGCGCCGTGTTGGCGCAGTAGTCGAGGTCGCACTCCGGGTCGGGGTCGACGAGGTTGATCGTCGGCGGCGACACCTGGTGGTGCAGCGC
>CALIDR010000289.1 GCA_938022295.1 uncultured Burkholderiaceae bacterium | reverse complement strand
GCTACCGCGCCGCGCGCGTCGGCGGGTGCCTCGCGGCCGTCGTCGAGCGCGGCGACGGCGGCGTCGTGCGGCTGCGCTCGACCGAGCCGCTGCAGCCCTACCCGCCGCGGCTGACCGACCGCCTCGAGCACTGGGCGCGCGAGGCCCCCGAGCGCACGTTCGCCGCCCGCCGCGGCGCCGACGGCCGGTGGGTGCGCATCACGTACGCGCAGATGCTCGACCGCGCACGCGCGGTGGGCCAGGCGCTGGCGACGCGGCCGCTGTCGGCCGAGCGGCCGGTGGCGATCCTGTCGGACAACGACCTCGAGCACCTGACGCTGTACCTCGGCGCGATGTGGGTCGGCGTGCCGGTGGTGCCGGTGTCGCCGGCTTACTCGCTCGTCTCGCAGGACTACGGCAAGCTGCGCCACGTGCTGGCGACGTCGACGCCGGGGCTCGTGTTCGCCGCCTCGCCGGCGTACGCGAAGGCGATCGCGGCGGCGGTGCCGGCCGACGTCGAGGTCGTGCTGGCCGAGGGCGCCCTCGGCGACCGGCCGACGACGCCGTTCGGCGCGCTGCTGGCCACCGCGCCCGGCGCCGAGGCCGACGCCGCGCACGCGCGCGTGGGCCCCGACACGATCGTCAAGTTCCTCTTCACGTCGGGGTCGACGAAGCTGCCGAAGGCGGTCGTCAACACGCAGCGCATGCTGTGCGCCAACCAGCAGATGATCCGCCAGGCGTTCGCGTTCTTCGCCGACGAGCCCCCGGTGCTCGTCGACTGGCTGCCTTGGAACCACACCTTCGGCGGCAACCACAACATCGGCATCGTGCTCTACAACGGCGGCACGCTGTACGTCGACGACGGCAAGCCCACGCCGCAGGGCATCGGCGCCACGCTCGCCAACCTGCGCGAGATCGCGCCGACGATCTACTTCAACGTGCCCAAGGGCTTCGAGGAGATCGCCGCCGCGATGGAGCGCGACGCGCCGCTGCGCGAGCGCCTGTTCAGCCGCGTGCAGGCGTTCATGTTCGCCGGCGCCGGGCTGAGCCAGGCGGTGTGGGACCACCTCGACGAGCTCGGCGAGCGCACGGTGGGCGAGCGCATCCCGATCTTCACCGGCCTGGGCATGACGGAGACGGCGCCGAGCTGCACGTTCGCGCTCGGCACGGCGGTGCGCTCGGGCCACATCGGGCTGCCGTGCCCGGGCGTGGAGGTCAAGCTCGTGCCGATGGGGCCCGAGGCCGACGACAAGGTCGAGATCCGCTTCCGCGGCCCCAACGTGATGCCCGGCTACTGGCGCGCACCGCAGCAGACCGCCGAGGCGTTCGACGACGAGGGCTTCTACCGCACCGGCGACGCCGTCCGGTGGGTCGACCCGGCCGACCCGCAGCAGGGGCTGCGCTTCGACGGCCGCGTGGCCGAGGACTTCAAGCTCTCCACCGGCACCTTCGTCAGCGTCGGCCCGCTGCGCGCACGCATCGTCGCGCTGGGCGCGCCTTGCGTGCAGGACGCCGTGATCACCGGCCTGAACCGCGACGACGTCGGCATGCTCGTCTTCCCCCGGCTGGACGAGTGCCGCAGGCTCGCCGGCCTGGACGCCGACGCCCCAGTGCCCGAGGTGCTGCACCATCCGGCGGTGCGCGCGTTCTTCCAGCGCCTGCTCGACCGCCTGTGGCGCGAGGGCACCGGCAGCGCGACGCGGGTGGCGCGCGCGCACGTGCTCGCCGAGCCGCCGTCGATCGACAGGGGCGAGGTGACCGACAAGGGCTCGATCAACCAGCGCGCCGTGCTGCACCACCGCGCGGCGCTCGTCGAGGCGCTGTACGAAGGCGGCGACCCGTACCGCCTGCTGCCCACCGACCCCCACGCCGACCCCGGTTCCCCCGCCGCGGCGCCGCGAGGCTGAGCCGCGTTCCCCTGGCCCGACCCCCACAGGAGACAAGCCCCATGGTCCAGCGCCGAGAGTTCCTGATCGCCACCGGTGCCGCGTCGCTCGCCGGCTGGTCGCTGCACGCGCACGCGCAGATGGTCGACACGCTGAAGGTGATCTGCGGCTTCCCCCCCGGCGGCACGACCGACGCCGTCTCGCGGCGCGTGGCCGACAAGCTGCGCGGCAACTACGCGCGCAACGCGATGGTCGAGAACAAGCCCGGCGCCGGCGGGCGGCTCGGCGTCGAGGAGCTGCGCCGCAGCCCGGCCGACGGCAGCGCGATCCTGCTGACCCCGGCGGGCATGATCACGCTGTACCCGCACATCTACCGCTCGCTGTCGTACGGCCCGGGCGACGTGACGCCGGTCAGCATCGGCGGGCGCATCGAGTTCGGCTTCGGCGTCGGCCCCGCGGTGCCCGAGTCGGTGAAGGACCTCAAGGGCTTCCTCGCCTGGGCGAAGGCGAACCCGGCGAACGCCAACTACGGTTCGCCCGGCGCCGGCTCGCCGCCGCACTTCCTGGCCGCGCTGCTCGCCAAGGACAGCGGCGTCGACCTGCGCCACGTGCCGTACCGCGGCTCGGCGCCGGGCATCACCGACCTGCCCGGCGGCCAGGTCACGGCGTTCTCGTCGCCGGTGGGCGACTACCTGCAGCACGTCAAGGCCGGCAAGCTGCGCCTGCTCGCGACCTCGGGCGCGGCGCGCTCGCCGTTCGCGCCCGACGTGCCGACCTACGCCGAGCAGGGCTTCAAGGACCTCGTGATGGGCGAGTGGTACGGCTTCTTCATGCCGGCGGGCACGCCCGCGGCCACCGTCGCGAGCGCCGCGCAGGCGATCGCCAACGCGGTGCGCTCGGCCGACGTCGTCGAGGCGTTCGCGCAGCTCGGCGTCGAGGCGGCGGCGAACACGCCGGCCGAGCTCGCCGCGGCGGTGAAGGCCGAGCACGAGGCCTGGGGGCCGATCGTGAAGAAGGTCGGCTTCACGCCCGAGGCCTGATGGCGCTCGACGAATCGCTCGCCGAGGGAAGCGGCGTCGCGGCGGCGGCCGCGGCGCCGTCGCACGCGCGGCTGGACGACGGCGCGCTCGGCCACCTCGTCGGCTACCGGCTCGCGCGCGCCGAGGTGCCGGCGCGGCGCGTGTTCATGCGCCACGTCGGCACGCCGCTGAAGCTGCGGCCCGTCGAGTTCTCGCTGCTCGTGCTGCTGCTGGCCAACGGCAGCGCGTCGGCCAAGCAGGTGGGGCAGTCGCTCGACCTGCCGCCGCCGCAGGTCACGATGCTCGTCGACCGCCTCGCCGAGCGCGGCCTCGTGCAGCGCCGGCGCAGCGCGCGCGACGCGCGGGCGATCGAGCTCACGCTGACCGCCGCCGGGCGCGAGCTGGCGCAGCGCGCGCACCGCGTCTCGCTGACGATGGAAGCGCCGCTGCTGCAGCCACTCACGCCCGCCGAGCGCGCGATGCTGTTCGAGCTGCTGGCCAAGCTCGTGCGCGGCTGAACGGTGCGTCAGGGCGCCGGCACCAGCCGGTCGCGCCGCGCGAGCGCCGGGAACAGCCGCGCCCACAGTGCCGCCACCGCGATCGTGCCGAGGCCGCCCGCGACGACGGCGCCGAACGGGCCGATCACGCTCGCCATCGCGCCGGCGCGGAACTCGCCGAGCTGGTTGCTCGCGCCGATGAAGATCGAGTTGACGGCGCTGACGCGCCCGCGCATCGCGTCGGGCGTCTCGAGCTGCACGAGCGTCTGCCGGATCACGATGCTGACCATGTCGGCCGCGCCGCCGACCGCGAGCGCGGCCAGCGACAGCGCGAGCGACGTCGACACCGCGAAGCCGAGCATCGTCGCGCCGTACAGCGCCACCGCGCCGAGCAGCCAGGCGCCGGTGCGGCGCTGCAGCGGCCAGCGCGCGAGCACGAGCGCCATCGCGAGCGCCCCCACCGCGGGCGCGGCGCGCAGCAGCCCGAGGCCCCAGGCGTCGGTGCCGAGCACGTCCTTCGCGTAGACCGGCAACAGCGCGGTGACGCCGGCCAGCAGCACGGCGAAGAGGTCCAGCGAGATCGCGCCGAGCACCACCGGCCGCGCGCGGATGAAGCCGAAGCCGGCGAACAGCGAGCGCAGCGTCGCCGGCTCGGCGCGCGGCGGCACGAAGCCGTAGTTCACGCGCAGCACGAGCGCGGTGGCGAGCGCGAACAGCACGGCGCAGGTCGCGTACAGCGTCGCCGCCCCGGCGACGAACACGAAGCCGCCGATCGCGGGGCCGGCGACGATCGCGCCCTGCATGCCGCTGCTGCTGAACGCGAGCGCGCGCGGCAGCAGGGCCGTCGGCACGAGCGCGGGCACGAGCGCCTGCTGGGCCGGCATCCAGAACGCGCGCACGGCACCGAGCGCCGCCGCCAGGGCGAGCAGCAGGCCGCGGCTCGTCGTGCCCGACCACGCCGCCGCGCCCAGCGCGAGCGAGGCGACGAGCATCGTCGCGAAGCACGCGGCGACGATGCGCGCGCGGTGCAGGCGGTCGATCGCGTGGCCTGCCGGCAGCGCGAGCGCGAGCGCCGGCACGAACTGGACGAGGCCGACGAGGCCGAGGTCGAAAGTCGAGCCGGTGAGCGCGTACATCTCCCAGCCGAGCGCGACGAGCAGCATCTGCGACGCCGCCACGCCGGCCAGGCGCGCGAACCACAGGCGCATGAACGCGCGCTGCGCGAACAGCGCGGGCGCCGACGCTCCAGTGCCCGGGGCGGGGGCAGACGGCAAGGCGCGCGCGGACCGGGCGGCGTCAGGCCGACTTCGCCAGCAGCGTGAAGTGCTCGACCACCGGCGGCGCGGCGAAGAAGGGGCCGACGATCGCGCGCCACTGCGCAAACAGCGGCCCGCCGCGGAAGCGCACCGTGTGGTCCTCCAGCGTCTCCCAGAAGATCATCAGCAGGTAGCGCTCGGGGCTCTCGACGCCCTTGTTGACCTTGAAGCCGCGAAAGCCCTGCGCGTGCGCGATGACCTCGTTCAGCCCGCGCTGGATCGCGGCGTCGAATTCGGCCTGGCGGCCCGGCTGGATGCGGATGTCGGCGAGTTCGAGGATCACGGGCGGTCTCCGTTGCGGGTGACGTACGGATCCCGAGTCTAGGCCGTCAGGCCCGCTTGGCATCGGGACCGTGCTAGGGGATCGGCTTGCGGCCCATCTGGTTGTTCGGGTGTTTCCTTTGCGCGGCCTGCGTAGGTTGGCGCTTTGCGACATCGACGATCACTGCGAAGGCGAGCAGTGCACGCCTGTGCACGCCGCCCTCGGTTGCTCTCGCGCCAGGCGGCACCCGGTGCGGGCGAACTGTGTGGCGGCGAGCAGCGGAGGGCCGGGGTCGGCGCGCGAAGCGCGCATCGTGAACTGACTCGCGGCGGTTGTCCGAGCGCAGCGAGCCGAAGGCGAGCGTAGCGAGTTCTGCCGCGCGACCCCGGGCCGAGCAGCGCAGCGCAGTCGGCCCGCAGGGCCGACCGCCACAGGGTGAGCCCGCAGCGGGTGCCGCCTGGCGCGACGCCGCGACAGCTGCAAGTCATCGAGGAACCCGACCTTCCCGAATGCCCGCAACGGGCCGCAAGCCGACGTCCTGGCTCCGCCTACACCCCCAGCCGCTGGCTCAGCTCGTCCAGGTCCAGCTGCGCCGAGTCGCCGCTCATCACGACCTGGCCCTTCTCGAGCACGATCGCGCGGTCGGTCTGCGCGAGCACGGTGCGCCAGTTGCGGTCGACGACGAGGGTGGCGATGCCGCTGGCGCGGATCTCGCCGATCACGCGCCAGATCTCGGCGACGATCAGCGGCGCCAGGCCCTCGGTGGCCTCGTCGAGGATCATCAGCTGCGGGTTCGTCATCAGCGCGCGGCCGATCGACAGCATCTGCTGCTCGCCGCCCGAGAGCTGCTGGCCGCCGTGGCCGAGGCGCTCGGCCAGCCGCGGAAACGTGGCCAGCACGCGGTCGAACGTCCAGTCGCGCCGGCCGTCGGGGCCCGGGCGCGCCGTCATCACGAGGTTCTCGCGCACCGACAGGTTGGGGAAGATCCCGCGCCCCTCGGGCACGTAGCCGATGCCGCGGCGCGCCATCTTCTCCGGCGGGTGGTTGGTGACCTCGGCGTCCTTCCACTGCACGCGGCCCCGGCGGGCGCGCACGTAGCCCATCAGGGTGCGGATCAGCGTCGTCTTGCCCATCCCGTTGCGGCCGAGCAGGCCCACCGCCTCGCCGGCGTCGAGGCGGATGTCGACGCCGCGCAGGATGTGGCTGTCGCCGTAGTAGGCGTGCACCCCGTTGGCCTGCAGCAGGGTGGACATCAGTGATCCCCGAGGTACGCGATGCGCACCTGCGCGTTGTCGCGGATGCGCGCCGGGGTGTCGCTCGCGATCACCTCGCCGTTGACCATCACCGTGATGCGGTCGGCGACGCGGAACACGGCGTCCATGTCGTGCTCGACGAGCAGCACCGCGTGGCGCGCCTTCAGCCCCTCGAGCAGGCCGAGCATGCGGTCCGTCTCCTCGGCGCCCATGCCGGCGAGCGGCTCGTCGAGCAGCAGCACCTGCGGCTGCGTGGCCAGGCACATCGCGATCTCGAGCTGGCGCTTGCCGCCGTGGCTGAGGCTGCCGGCCGGGCGGTGGGCGAACTCGGCCAGGCCGGCGGCGGCGATCGCCTCGCGCGCGACGCCGGTGGCGTGCGGGCAGGCGCCGGCGGCCTCCCACAGCGCCCACGGCCGCGGGCGCGCCGCCTGCGCGCACAGGCGCGCGTTCTCGAACACGCTGAACTCGGGGAAGATCGTCGTGCGCTGGTAGCTGCGGCCGATGCCCGCCAGCGCGCGCCTGGGCTGCGACCAGCGCGTGACGTCGTCGCCGCGCAGCACGATGCGGCCGTCGCTGGCGGCGATCTCGCCCGACAGCATGTTGATCAGCGTGCTCTTGCCGGCGCCGTTGGTGCCGATCACGGCGTGGATCTCGTCGAGCCGCCACTCGAGCGAGACGTCGTTGACGGCGGTGAGCCCCCCGAAACGGCGCGTCAGGTGCTCGCAGGCGAGGACGACGGCGCTCACGGCTTCGCTCCGCGCAGCCGCGCGCCGAGGCCGATCAGGCCCTTCGGCAGGAACGCGACGAAGAGGATGATCGTGACGCCGAGCGTGAGCTGCCAGTGGTCGGCGAGCCAGCCGACGAGGCCGTGCGAGGAGAAGAACTCCTTCAGCAGCATGAACGCCGCCGCGCCGATCACCGCGCCGCGCAGGTGGCCGATGCCGCCGAGGATCACCATCAGCAGCACGGCGCCGCTTTCGTGCCAGCTCAGCAGCTCGGGGTTGACGGCGGCGTCCTTGGCGGCGAGGAAGAAGCCCGCCAGCCCCGCCAGCGCGCCGGCGAGCACGAACGCCGCGAGCTTGTAGCCGTAGGTCGCGAAGCCGGCGGCGCGCATGCGCTGCTCGTTGACGCGGATGCCGGCCAGCGCCCGCCCGAAGCGCGAGCGCAGCACGAGCGCGAGCAGGCCGTAGGTGAAGACGAGGCCGCCGAGCACCAGGTAGTAGACGTTGCGCTTGACGTCGAGCTCGACGGTGGCGCCCGGCAGCTCGAGCACCGGGCGGAAGTTCAGGAAGATGCCGTCGCTGCCGCCGCCGATCTTGGTGTCGTGGAACACGAAGTACGCCATCTGCGCGAACGCGAGCGTGACCATGATGAAGTACACGCCCTTGGTGCGCAGGCTCAAGGCGCCGACGACGAGCGCGTACGCCGCCGCGCCCAGCATCGCCAGCGGCAGCAGCTTCCACACCGAGCCGGGGTCGTACTCGGGCGAGCCGAGCACCGTGACGTAGGCGCCGATGCCGAAGAACGCCGCGTGGCCCAGGCTCACCAGTCCCGTCTGGCCGACCAGCAGCTCCAGGCTGAGGGCGAAGACCGCGAAGATCATGATCTTGACGATCAGGTCCTGCTGGTAGGGGCTCACGACCAGCGGCAGCAGCGCGAGCACGACGGCACCGGCGACCGGCACCAGCCAGCCGCGCACGCCCGGGGCGGTGGTCTCAGGCACGTTTGGTCAGCAGCCCCTCGGGCCGCCAGATCAGGATGATCGCCATCAGCAGGTACACGCCGATGCCGCTGTACTCGGCGAAGAAGACCTTGCCGAACGTGTCGACGAAGCCCACCAGCAGCGACGCGACGAGCGCGCCGGTGATCGAGCCGATGCCGCCGATCACCACCACCACGAAGCAGATGATGAGCACGCTGCCGCCCATGCCGGGGTAGACGCTCGCCATCGGCGCGGCGATCATGCCCGCCAGCGCCGCCAGCGCGACGCCGGCGGCGAAGACGATGCGGTACAGCGTCTTGATGTCCACGCCGAGGCCGCGCACCATGTCGCGGTTGCTCGCCCCGGCGCGGATCATCATCCCCAGCCGGGTGCGGTTGACGACGAAGTACATGCCGATCGCGAGCACGATGCACGCCGCCGAGGCGAACAGGCGGTACACCGGGTACGTCATCAGGTCGCCGAGCGGGATGCTGCCGGCCAGCCACGACGGCACCGGCACGCCGTGCACGTCGTTGCCCACGGTCAGCGAGCGGACCTCCTCGAACACGAGGATCAGCGCGTACGTCATCAGCACCTGCTGCAGGTGCTCGCGCTCGTAGAGGAAGCTGAAGAACGCCCACTCGAGCACGAAGCCGAGCACCGCGGCGAGCACGATGCCCACCGCGAGCATGGCCAGGAAGTTGTCGCCGAACGCCGGCGCCAGCACGAACGCCATGTAGGCGCCGATCATGTAGAAGCTGCCGTGCGCCAGGTTGATGACGCCCATGATCCCGAAGATCAGCGTCAGCCCCGAGGCGAGCAGGAACAGCAGCAGCCCGTACTGGACGGCGTTCAGGCACTGGACGAGGAAGGTCGCGAAGTCCACGCGAAATCGCAGGCGGCGCGAACCGCCCGATCGTAGAGGGTTGACCGATGGGTGGGCCGCCGGCCGTCACATCCTACAGCCGCGCCCGGGGTCGGCCAGCGCCTTGACGGCCACGCCGGTAACGACGTTGTAGTTGCCGCGGACCTCGCGCGCGTAGAAGTCCTGCACCGGGTTGTGCTGCGGGCTCATCGTGAACGGCCCCCGGGGGCTGTCGATCCTGGCGCCCTTCATCGCCGCGATCATCGCGTCCTTCTTCGTCACGTCGCCCTTGGCCGCGTTCAGCCCCACGGCCAGCAGCTGCGCCGCGTCGTAGCCCTGCACCGCGTACACGTCGGGGTTGAGCTTG
>CALIDR010000288.1 GCA_938022295.1 uncultured Burkholderiaceae bacterium | reverse complement strand
CTGAAGCCGAAGTCGACGCTGCAGACGGCGATCGGCATCAAGCACCCGCGCATCGCGCAGCGCTCGCAGGGCTTCATGGGCGGCTCGTTCAACACGCGCGAGTTCTTCCACGGCCGCACGCCGCACGTGCTGAAGAACGTCAAGTGGGCCTTCCTCGTGCTGGCGTTCGCGGTGCCGCTCGCGATGCTCGCGCTCGGTGCGGGCAGTGCGTCGGCGGCGTGGTTCGGGCTCGCGTTCGCGATCCAGTACGTCGGGTTGCTGGCCGAGCGTTGGTTCTTCTTCGCGCAGGCCAACCACCCGCAGAACCTGTACTACCAGACGGTGTCCTGACGAACGTGGCCGCCGCGTCGTCGCCGCTGGTGCAACGGGTCTTCCCGTTCCTCGACTGGTTCCCGGTCAACGCCGTCGTCCTGCGCGGCGACCTGATCGCCGGCGTCACCGGCGCGCTCGTGCTGGTGCCCAAGGCGATGGCGTACGCGCAGCTGTCGGGGCTGCCGGTGCACTTCGGGCTGTACGTCGCCTTCGTGCCGGCGATCCTCGGCGCGCTGTGGGGTTCGTCGCGCCAGCTCGCGACCGGCCCGGTGGCGATCATCTCGCTGATGACGGCCGCCGCGCTGACGCCGCTGGCGGTGCCGTTCTCCGACCAGTACATCGAGCTCGCGCTGCTGCTGACGCTGATGGTCGGCCTGATCCAGTTCGCGCTCGGCGCGTTCAAGCTCGGCGTCATCGTCAACTTCGTCTCGCACCCGGTGATCCTCGGCTTCATGAACGCCGCGGCGATCATCATCGCGCTGTCGCAGCTCGACATGCTGCTCGGCATCCCGAAGGGGCGCAGCGACTCGTTCCTCGCCGACGTCTGGGGCATGCTGCTGCAGCTGCCGGACACGAGCCTGCCGACGCTGGCGATGTCGCTGTTCGCGTTCGCGCTGATGCTGGGGCTCAAGCGCGTCAAGCCGCTGGCCAAGCTGAGCGTGCTGATCGCGGTGGCGGTGACGATCGTCGTCAGTCACTTCGTCGGCTACCAGCGCGTGGCCAGCGTCGAGGTCGCGCAGATCCGCGACGACGACGCGCGCGCGCTCGTGGCCGCCTACGCCGAGACCGACCGCGCCAAGCGCGAGCTCGACGCCGAGATCGCCGAGGTCACCGCGCAGCTGCGCGAGGTGCGCCGGCGCGACGTGCGCACCGCGGCCACGCTGCGCCACCGCCTGCACCTCGCCGAGCTCGACGCCGACGGCATGGCGCAGGCCAACAAGCGGCTGCTGCGCGACCTGCAGCTGCTGCGCTTCGAGCGCGCCGACGACGGCGCGCTGTACGCCCGCGGCAAGGTGCCGGCCGGCGTCGAGACCGACGGCCGGACGTGGAAGCTGCGCAAGATCGCCGACGGCCAGGTCACGTTCGCCGCCGGCGGCGACGTCGTCGGCACGATCCCGCGCGGCCTGCCCGAACTGCGGGTGCCGAAGGTGACGCTGGAAGCGGTGACGGCGCTGCTCAGCGCGGCGGTGGTGATCGCGCTCGTCGGCTTCATGGAGTCGATCGCGATGGCCAAGGCGATGGCGGCGACGACGAAGCAGCGCATCGACCCGAACCAGGAGCTGATCGGCCAGGGCATGGCCAACCTCGGCGGCTCGTTCTTCCAGTCGTACCCGGCGTGCGGCTCGTTCACCGGCTCGGCGATCAACCTCGCCGCCGGCGCGACGACCGGCTTCGCGATGGTGTTCAACGGCCTGTTCGTCGTCGCCACGCTGCTCGTGCTGACGCCGCTGCTGTACGCGCTGCCGAAGGCCACGCTCGGCGTCGTGATCCTGATGGCGGTGGCGACGCTGCTGACGCCGAAGGCACTGCTGCAGACCTGGCGCGCGAGCCGCGCCGACGGGCTGGTCGCGGCGGTGACGTTCGCCGTCACGCTGCTGATGGCGCCGCACCTGGACAAGGGCATCCTGATCGGCGCGGCGCTGGCCGTCGTGCTGTACCTGTACCGCACGATGAAGCCGCGCGTGGCCGAACTCGGCCGCCACCCCGACGGCACGCTGCGCGACGTCAAGGTGCACCCGAACCTGCCGACGAGCCGCAACGTCATCGCGCTGCGCTTCGACGACTCGCTGTACTTCGCCAACGCGGTGCACTTCGAGGAGGCGGTGCTCGACGCGCTGGCGGCCAAGCCCGAGGCGAAGTACGTGCTCGTCGTCGCCAACGGCATCAACCAGATGGACGCCACCGGCGAGGAGATCGTGCGCCATCTCGTCGAGCGGCTGCGCGCCAACGGCGTCACGATGGTGTTCTGCGGCCTGAAGAAGCAGGTGCGCGACGTGATGGCGCGCACCGGCCTGGACGTGCTGATCGGCGACGACCACGTCTTTCCCGACGAGGCGCGCGCGCTGGCGGCGATCTACGAGCGCCTCGGCCCCGAAGGCCGCGGCGAGCTGCTGCCCCGGCCGGTGACCGCCTCATGAGCGCCGTCGCGGGCGCGAACCGCTGGCTGCCGTTCACCGCCTGGTGGCCCACGGTCACGCGCGAGACGCTGCGCGCCGACGCCACCGCGGCGCTGACCGGCGCGCTGATCGTCCTGCCGCAGGCGGTGGCGTTCGCGACGATCGCCGGCCTGCCGCCGCAGTACGGGCTGTACGCGGCGATGGTGCCCACCGTCGTCGCGGCGCTGTGGGGGTCGAGCTGGCACCTCGTCTCGGGGCCGACGACGGCGATCTCGGTGCTCGTGTTCGCGACGCTCGCGCCGCTGGCCGAGCCCGGCAGCGAGCGCTACATCGGCATGGTGCTGACGCTGAGCCTGATGGCCGGCCTGATGCAGTTCGCGATGGGGCTGGCGCGGCTCGGCGCCGTCGTCAACTTCATCTCGCACACCGTCATCGTCGGCTTCACCGCCGGCGCGGCGTTCCTGATCGCCGCCAGCCAGATCAAGAACTTCTTCGGCCTCGCGGTGCCGCGCGGCTCGTCGTTCCACGAGACGCTGCTGTACGCCGCCGAACACCTCGGCGAGGCGCACCTGTGGGTCACGCTGGTGGGGGTGGTGACCGTCGTCGCCGGCGTGCTCGCGAAGCGCTACCTGCCGCGCTGGCCGTACATGATCTTCGCGATGCTCGCCGGCAGCGTCGCCGCCGCGGGGCTCAACCTCGTGCTCGGCGCCGAGAAGACCGGCATCGAGACGGTGGGCGCGCTGCCGCGCGCCGTGCCGCCGCTGTCGATGCCAGACCTGTCGTTCTCCACCGTGCAGGCGCTGCTGTTCCCGGCCGCCGTCGTCGCGCTGCTCGGGCTGACCGAGGCGGTGGCGATCGCGCGTTCGATCGCCACCCGTTCGCGCCAGCGCCTGGACAGCGACCAGGAGTTCATCGGCCAGGGGCTGTCGAACATGGCCGGCGCGTTCTTCTCGGCGTATCCGTCGAGCGGCTCGTTCAACCGCAGCGGCATCAACTACGCGTCGGGCGCGCGCACGCCGCTCGCCGCCGCGCTGTCGGCGCCGATCCTGCTCGCGATCGCGGTGCTCGCCACGCCGCTGGCGGCGTACCTGCCGGTGGCGGCGATGGCCGGCATCCTGTTCATCGTCGCGTGGGGGCTGATCGACTGGCACCAGGTCGCCGACATCGTGCGTCGCCACCCGCGCGAGCGGCTGGTGCTGCTCGTGACCTGGATCGGCGTGCTGGTGGACCTCGAGAAGGGCCTGTTCGCGGGCATCGTCGTCTCGCTGCTGCTGTACCTGTACCGCACGTCGCAGCCGGCGGTCGAGGAGCGCGCGCCGCCGCCGGCCGAGCTCGGCAACCCGCGGCGCAAGATGGTCGCCGCCGGCCCCGACGCACCGCCGTGCCCGCAGCTGGCGATGCTGCGGCTGCGCGGCTCGATCTACTTCGGCGCCGTCGAGCACGTGCGCGACCAGCTGCGGCGCGTCGACGCCGCCGACCCGAGGCGCAAGTGGGTGATGCTGCTCGCGCAGGGCGTCAACTTCGTCGACCTCGCCGGCGCCGAGCTGCTCGCCGAGGAGGCGCAGCGCCGGCGCGCGATCGGCGGCGGCCTCGTGATCGTCGGCGCGCAGCCGGCGGTCGAGCACCTGCTGCGCCGCAGCGGTGCGATCGAGTCGATCGGCCCGGCGCGCCTCGTCGCGCACAAGGGCGAGGCGATCCGCAACACGTTCCCCCAGCTCGACCCCGACGTGTGCCGCCACTGCACGCGGCGCGTGTTCGAAGAGTGCCAGACCCGGCTGCCCAACGGCGAGCCGCGCCCCGACCTTCCCGCCCCCACCCGGAGTGAGACCCCATGAGCGACGCGCTGACCTACCTCGTCAAGGCCCGCCCCGACGCGGTGGGTCACTACTTCGCCTTCCTGAAGGCCTGCGGCACCCACCTCGACCCGAAGACGCGCGACCTGATCTCGATCATCACCAAGGTGCACGCGCAGACCGAGCGCGGCTTCAAGCAGTACCTGGGCCGCGCGCTGCGCGACGGCGTCAAGCCGATGGAGGTGCTCGACGCGCTGCTGATGGCGTTCCCCGCGCTCGGGCTGGCGAAGATCGTGTGGGCGGTGGACATCATCCTGGCGCTGGACCTGCCGGAATTCCAGCCCGCCGCGCTCGGCGCCGAGGGCACGTGGCACGACGTGATGCCGACCAAGGGCTTCAAGACCGGCGACGTGCAGCGCGTCGACTGCGACGGCCGCGGCCTGTTCGTCACCAAGGACGCCAAGGGCTGGCGCGTCTACGACAGCCGCTGCCCGCACCAGACGACCAACATCCCGCACCTGGCGCTGCAGGGCACGACGCTGACCTGCCCGAAGCACCAGTGGCAGTTCGACATCCGCACCGGCGAGTGCATCGCCAAGGGCACGAGCCCGCTGCGCCAGTGGCCGAGCAAGGTCGACAAAGGCCGCCTGTACGCGCGCTGGTGACGGCGCGCCGACGATTCCCCCACCCACCCGGGGCACCCCCGAGGAGACACGACGATGAGAACGACTTTCCGCACCCTGCGCCCGACCGCCGTGGCCGCCGCCGCCTTCGCCGCGGCACTGCCGGCGCTGGCGACCAACGGCTACTTCCCGCACGGCTACGGCATCAAGGCCAAGGGCATGGCCGGCGTGTCGACGGCGACCGCCGACGACGCGCTGGGCGGCGCGACCAACCCCGCCAAGGGCGTGTTCGCTGGCAACCGCCTCGACCTCGGCGTGGAGTGGTTCAGCCCGCGGCGCGTCGCCGAGCGCAGCGGCGCGATGGTGCCGTCGCTGAACGGCAAGGTCGAGAGCGACAAGACGTCGTTCTGGGTGCCCGAGCTCGGCTACAGCCGCATGATGGGCACCGACTGGTCGCTCGGCGTGACGGTGTACGGCAACGGCGGCATGAACACGACGTACCCGCAGGGCAACTTCGACTGCGGCGGCGGGCCGGCCAACATGCTGTGCGGCGGCGGCACGCTCGGCGTGGACCTGATGCAGCTCATCGTCGCCCCGAACGCGGCGTTCAAGGTCACGCCCGACCACGCGGTCGGCGCCGCGCTGCTGCTGGCGTACCAGCGCTTCAAGGCCACCGGGCTGCAGGCGTTCGACAACGCGCCGGGGTTCCCGCCGTTCACCAGCGTGCCCGGGAAGGTCACGAACAACGGCTACGACAGCGCCACCGGCGTGGGCGTGCGCCTGGGCTACATGGGGCGCCCGATGCCGACGCTGACCGTCGGCGCGGCGTGGTCGAGCAAGATCGGCATGGACCGCTTCGACGAGTACGCGGGGCTGTTCGCCGGCCGCGGCGACTTCGACATCCCGTCGAACTGGAGTCTCGGCGTGGCCTGGCAACCGGACCCGGCGTGGACGATCGCGTTCGACTACCAGCGCATCCAGTACAGCGACACGCCGTCGGTGAACAACCCGAGCCGGGTGATGGCGCCGCTGGGGGCGGCCAACGGCCCCGGGTTCGGCTGGGACGACATCACCGTCTACAAGCTCGGCGTGGCCTGGCAGGTGCGCCCGGAGCTGACGCTGCGCGCCGGGGTCAACCAGGGCGACAACCCGATCGGCGCGGCCGACGTGACGTTCAACATCCTCGCGCCGGGGGTGATGAAGCGCCACTGGACCGGCGGCTTCACCTGGGCCCTGAGCCCGACGAGCGAGATCAGCGGCGCCTTCATGGTCGCGCCGCGGGTGACCGTCAGCGGGGCGTCGCTGTTCGACGCCGTGCTCGGCATGCCCGGCGCCGCCGGCACCGAGACGATCGGGATGAAGCAGTACTCGCTGTCGCTCGGCTGGAGCTGGAAGTTCTGACCCCGCGCCCGGGTGGCGCGCACGGGCCGCGGGACGGCCCGGACGGCGGGCTTGATACCCCACAGGGTATGTGATACAGTCGCGGCCAGAGTCAATCTCCTGGACCGCGACCGTGACCCGATCCCTTGTCGTTGCCATTGCGGCCGCCGCCGTCTGGGCGGCGTGGCCCACCGCCGCCGCGCCGGCCGTGCCGACGGTGGCCGTGCAGTCCGGCGCCGCCGTCGGCGGCTTCGAGCTCGACGGCGCGCTGCAGCCGGTGCGCCAGAGCACCGTCGCCGCCCAGGTGCCGGGCGTCGTCGTGCAGCTGGCGGTGCGCGCCGGCGACCGCGTCGCCGCCGGCCAGGTGCTCGCGCGCATCGACGAGCGCGAGGCGGCCGCCGGCGTCGCCCGCAGCGACGCGGCCGTCGCCCAGGCCGAGGCCGAGCTCGCCAACGCCCGCCTGCACGCCGAGCGCACGCGCAGCCTGCGGGCGCAGAACTTCGTCAGCCAGGCGGCGCTCGACCAGGCCGAAACGCAGCTGAAGGCCGCCGAGGCCGCGCTCGCGCAGGCGCGCGCCGGGCGCACCCAGGCCGCCCTCGCCCGCGGCTTCACCGCCGTCACGGCGCCGTTTGCCGGCGTCGTGCTCGAGACCCACGTCGAGGCCGGCGACCTCGCGATGCCGGGCCGGCCGATCGCCACCGTCTACGCCCCCGGGGCGCTGCGCGCCGTCGTGCAGGTGCCCAACTCGCGGATGGCGGTCGCGCGCAGCGCCCAGCGCGTCGAGGTGCTGTTGCCCGGCGCCGACGACTGGGTCACGCCGGTGCGTGCGACGGCGCTGCCGGTGGCCGACGCGGTGTCGCAGACCGTCGAGTGGCGGCTCGATCTGCCGCCCGAGATCTCGGCGACCCACCGCCCGGGCGCCACGGTGCGCGTGCGCTTCACCGGCGCCGCCGCCGGCCGCGACGCGGCAGTGCCCACGCTGCCCGCCTCGGCGGTGCTGCGGCGCGGCGAGTTGACCGCGGTCTACGTCGCGCAGGGCGACCGCTTCGTGCTGCGCGCGGTGCGCACCGGCGCGCCGGTGGGCGACCGCGTGCCGGTGCTCGCCGGTCTGCGCGACGGCGAACGCGTGGCCGCCGACCCGGTGCGCGCCGGTCTTGCCGGCGCCACCCCGGCGCCGTGAGCACTGGAGTCGGACCGATGGCACGAGACGTGACGACCACGACGGCCGACACACCCCCCGCGATGGGCGTGTCGGGCCGGCTCGCCTCGGCGTTCCAGGCCAACGCGATCACGCCGCTGCTCGCGCTGGTGGCGCTGCTCGTGGGCCTGTTCGCGGTGCTCGTGACGCCGCGCGAGGAAGAGCCGCAGATCAACGTCACGATGGCCAACGTGATGATCCCGTTCCCCGGGGCCAGCAGCGCCGACGTGCAGAACATGGTCGCGCGGCCGGCCGAGCAGGTGCTGGCGCAGATCCACGGCATCGAGCACACCTATTCGGTGTCGCGCCCCGGGATGGCGCTGCTGACGGTGCAGTTCCAGGTCGGCGTGCCGCGCACCGAGGCGCTGGTGCGGCTGTACGACGTCCTCAACGCCAACCAGGACTGGCTGCCCGCGGGCCTGGGCACGCTCGCGCCGATCGTGCGCCCGAAGGGCATCGACGACGTGCCGGTGCTGGCGCTCACGCTGTGGGCCGACGACGGCCGCAGCGCCGAGGAGCTCGAGCGCGTCGCCCACACCGTCGAGGCCGAGCTCAAGCGCGTGCCCGGCACGCGCGAGGTGCAGACGATCGGCGGCCCCGGGCGCGTCGTGCAGGTG
This sequence comes from uncultured Burkholderiaceae bacterium, assembly GCA_938022295.1. GTDB lineage: Bacteria > Pseudomonadota > Gammaproteobacteria > Burkholderiales > Burkholderiaceae_C > Calidifontimicrobium. The sequence continues at coordinate 20,471 of CALIDR010000288.1, read as the reverse complement.
CACCTCGACCCGGCGCGGCTGCGCGAGCGCGGCGTCGACGTGCTGCAGCTCGCGCGCACGCTGCAGGCGGCCAACTTCGCGATGCCCGCCGGCCACGTGATCGGCGACGGCGGCCAGACGGTCAGCGTCGAGACCGGCCAGTTCCTGCGCAGCGCCGACGAGGTCGGCGAGCTCGTCGTCGGCGTGCACGCCGGGCGGCCGGTGTACCTGCGCGAAGTCGCGCGCATCGAGGCCGGCGCGGCGCAGCCGCAGCGCTACGTGTGGTTCACGCCGGGTGCGGCGCCGGCCGAGGCGCAGCCCGGCGGCCAGCCGGTCGGCGACGCCGGCGCGGTGCATCCGGCGGTCACGATCACGGTGACGAAGAAGCCGGGCGAGAACGCGGTGGACGTCGCCCGCGCGGCGCGGCTGCGCATCGACGAGCTGCGCAACACCGTGATCCCGGAAGGCATCCGCGCCACCGTGACGCGCGACTACGGCGAGACGGCGGCCGAGAAGGCGAACAAGCTGATCCAGAAGCTCGCCTTCGCGACCGGCTCGGTGATCCTGCTCGTGGGCCTCGCGCTCGGCCGCCGCGAGGCGGTGATCGTCGGCGCGGCGGTGATCCTGACGCTGACGGCCACCCTCTTCGCGAGCTGGGCCTGGGGCTTCACGCTCAACCGGGTGAGCCTGTTCGCGCTGATCTTCTCGATCGGGATCCTGGTCGACGACGCGATCGTCGTCGTCGAGAACATCCACCGTCACCAGCAGCTCACCCCCGGCAGGCCGCTGCGCGAGATCGTCCCGCAGGCGGTCGACGAGGTCGGCGGGCCGACGATCCTGGCCACGCTGACGGTGATCGCGGCGCTGCTGCCGATGGCGTTCGTCACCGGCCTGATGGGCCCGTACATGAGCCCGATCCCGATCAACGCCAGCATGGGGATGGCGATCTCGCTGGCGATCGCGTTCACCGTCACGCCGTGGCTGGCGCTGAAGCTGATGAAGGCGCACGGCCACGCCGCGACGGCGGGCCACGGCGACGCCCACGCGGGGCTCGGCGGGCGGCTGTCGCGCCTGTTCACGGCGCTGCTGATGCCGCTGCTCACCAGCGCGCGCAAGCGCTGGCTGATGTGGGCCGGCATCGTCGCCGCGCTCGCGCTGTCGGTGGGGCTGGCGGCGGTGCAGTGGGTCGTGCTGAAGATGCTGCCGTTCGACAACAAGAGCGAGTTCCAGGTCGTCGTCGACCTGCCCGCCGGCACGCCGCTGGAGGACACCGCCGCCGCGCTGCACGACCTCGGCGCGTTCCTCGCCCGCCAGCCCGAGGTGCGCGACCTGCAGGGCTACGCCGGCACGGCGAGCCCGATCACGTTCAACGGGCTGGTGCGCCAGTACTACCTGCGCGCCGACGCCGAAATGGGCGACCTGCAGGTCAACCTCGTCGACAAGGCGCACCGCCACGACCAGAGCCACGCCATCGCGCAGCGCCTGCGCCCCGCGCTCGAGAAGATCGCCGCCGCGCACGGCGCGCGCATCAAGGTCGTCGAGGTGCCGCCGGGCCCGCCGGTGATGAGCCCGCTGGTGGCCGAGGTCTACGGCCCCGACGAGGCCGGCCGCCAGCAGGTCGCGCGCCGGCTCGAGCAGGCGTTCCACGCCACGCCCGACATCGTCGCCGTCGACACCACGCTGAAGGAGGACGCGCCGCGCAGCTTCCTGCGCGTGCAGCGCCAGCGCGCCGAGTCGCTCGGCATCCCGGTGTCGGTGGTCGCGCAGACGGTGCACGGTGCGTTGAGCGGCGCCGACGCCGCGTGGCTGCACGACGGGCAGAGCAAGTACCCGGTGCCGGTGCGGCTGCAGCTGCCGCGCGAGGCGCAGGTGGGGCTGGACGCGCTGCTCGCGCTGCCGCTGCGTGCCGCCAGCGGCCAGCTCGTGCCGCTGTCGGAGCTCGTGCGCGTCGAGTCGGGCGTGATCGACAAGCCGCTGTACACGAAGGACCTGCAGGGCGTCAGCTACGTGTTCGGCGACGTCGGCGCCGGCGGCGCCACGCCCGACTCGCCGCTGTACGGCCTGTTCGGCATCCGCGGCAAGCTGGGCGAAGCCGCGCTGCCGGGCACGACGCTCGGCGAGTACTGGATCCGCCAGCCGAGCGACCCGTACCGTGAGTACGCGATCAAGTGGGACGGCGAGTGGCAGGTCACCTACGAGACGTTCCGCGACATGGGCGCCGCCTACGCGGTGGGGCTGGTGCTGATCTACCTGCTCGTCGTCGCCCAGTTCCGCAGCTACCTGGTGCCGCTGATCATCATGGCGCCGATCCCGCTGACGATCATCGGCGTGATGCCCGGCCACGCGCTGCTCGGGGCCAACTTCACCGCGACGTCGATGATCGGGATGATCGCGCTGGCCGGCATCATCGTGCGCAACTCGATCCTGCTCGTGGACTTCGTCGACCTGCAGGTCAAGGAGGGCGTGCCGTTCCGGCAGGCCGTCGTCAACTCGGCGGCGGTGCGCGCGCAGCCGATCGCGCTGACGGCGCTCGCGGCGATGATCGGCGCCTTCTTCATCCTCGACGACCCGATCTTCAACGGCCTGGCGATCTCGCTGATCTTCGGCATCCTGGTGTCGACGCTGCTGACGCTGGTCGTGATCCCGGTTCTCTACTACGCGGCGTACCGGCGCCGCTTCGAAAGCCCGGTGCCTTCCCCGTCCACCTCCAAGGAGTGATCCGATGACCGTCGACCGTTACATCCGCATCTTCGCGGGCACCTTCATCCTGCTGTCGCTGGCGCTGGGCGTGGCCGGCAGCCCGATCTACGTCTCGGGCTGGTGGCTCGCCTTCACGGCCTTCGTCGGGGCCAACCTGCTGCAGTACGGCTTCACCAACGTCTGCCCGCTGGGCTGGATCCTGAAGAAGCTCGGCGTGCCCGAGTCCAAGTCCGGTGCCACCTGCGCGAGCTGAGCCCGGGAGCGCGACAATGGCGACCTTGCCCGACCCCGGAGTCAAAGAAGGCTGCGCCATGTCCATGCTCACCGACGAAAAGAGCCGCACCGACCTGCTGAACCGCCTCAAGCGCGCCGAAGGCCAGCTGCGCGGCATCCAGCGCATGATCGAGGAGGGGCAACCCTGCCTCGACATCGCGAGCCAGATGGCCGCGGTGCGCAAGGCGCTGGACAGCACCTACGTGCGCATGACGGTGTGCTTCATGGAGCAGGAGCTGATGCAGCGCATCGGCACGTCCAAGCAGGGCGAGGTCAGCGCCGTGCTCGACGAGGTGCAGACGCTGCTCGGCAAGGTCCGCTGAGCGCTTCGACACTTCACCGGTAGCCGCGATGGCCGAGTCCACCGTCACCGTGCGCCTGACGCAGGCGCGCGACTACGCGTTCGACGTCCACTTCGCCGACCACGTGCCGGTGCTGCGCGCCGACGAGCCGCCGCCGCTCGGCCAGGGCAGCGGCCCGTCGCCGGTGCAGCTGCTCGCCGCCGCAGTGGGCAACTGCCTCGCCGACTCGCTGCTGTTCGCGCTGCGCAAGTTCAGGCAGCAGCCCGAGCCGATCTCGGCCCAGGTCGATGCCGAGGTCGGCCGCAACGCCGAGGGGCGGCTGCGCGTGCTCGGCATCACGGCGACGCTGACGCTCGGCGTGCCCGCCGACACGCTCGACCACCTCGAGCGCGTGCTCGGCACGTTCGAGACCTACTGCACCGTCACCCAGAGCGTGGGCGCCGGCATCCCGGTGACGGTGCAGGTCTTCGACGCCCACGGCGCGCGGCTGAAGTAACGACGACCGCCGCCGCCACGCCGACGCTTCGGCGTGGCGTATTGCCGGGATGCGGCCGTGGCCGGCCGCTGATCGAAAGATCACCGTCACGAAAAGGCGGTAACGTAAGTGTCCACTTGCTGTCCGCTGCAGGGTCGGGTTCGACCGGCGGTGCGACGGCAGCCTGGAACAGGGCCGGCACGCCAGCGCCGGGCCGGAGGTGATGCCAGTGCGGTGGATCGATGCAGGCGGGCGCGAACTGAGCTGCGGCGTCGTGATCGTCAACGACGACGCCGAGCTGCTGCTGTGCCACGTCACCGGGCAGGGCCACTGGGACCTGCCCAAGGGTGGTGCGAACCCCGGCGAGACGCCGCTCGCGGCGGCGCTGCGCGAAACGCGCGAGGAAACCGGTCTGGCGCTCGACGCGGCGGCGCTGCTCGACCTCGGCCGCTTCGTCTACAGCGCGCGCAAGGACCTGCACCTGTTCGCCACCCGCACGCCGCGTGTCGACCCGGCGACGCTGCACTGCGAAAGCCGCTTCACCTGCCGCGCGAGCGGACGGCGCCTGCCCGAGATGGACGGCTACGGCTGGTTCCCGTTCGACGCCGTCGTCGTGCGCTGCCGTCCGCGGCTGGCGTCGGTGCTCGCGAGCCGCATCGAGCTGCCGGCCGTGCTCGCCCGGTTGCAGGACGCAGCGGCGATGGCGGCCTGACGAGCCGCCGCGGGGCGGCCGCCGGCGGGCGCACCGCACCGGCGGACCCGAAGGCCTACTTCGTGCCGAACAGCCGGTCGCCGGCGTCGCCGAGCCCGGGCACGATGTAACCGTGGGCGTCGAGCCGCTCGTCGACCGCCGCCGTGAACACCGGCACGTCGGGGTGGTGGGCGTGGAAGTTCGCCAGCCCCTCGGGCGCGGCGAGCAGGCAGACGTAGCGGATCGAACGCGGGCCCGTCTCCTTCAGCCGTTCGACCGCGGCCACCGCCGAATTGCCGGTGGCGAGCATCGGGTCGAGCACGATCGCGTCGCGCTCTTGCATGTCGTGCGGCATCTTGAAGTAGTACTCGACGGCCACCAGCGTCTTCGGGTCGCGGTACAGCCCGACGTGGCCCACGCGCGCGCCGGGCACGACGTCGAGCATGCCGTCGAGCAGCCCGGCGCCGGCGCGCATCACGGAGACGAACACCGTCTTCTTGCCGTCGATCACCGGTGACGTCATGCGCGCCAGCGGCGTCTCGATCTCGATCGGGTGGGTCGGCATGTCGCGCGTGACCTCGTAGGCCATCAGCATGCTGATCTCGTGCAGCAGGCGGCGGAAGCTGTTCGTCGAGCGGTCCTTCTGCCGCAGCAGCGTCAGCTTGTGCTGCACGAGCGGGTGGTCGACGACGTGGACGGCGGCGGCGGTCATGCGGCTCTCCGGCGGGGTGGCCCGCAGCATAATCGCCGCACACCGGCGCCCTCGTCGCCGGTGGCCGAGGAACTGCCCATGCACGCGCTGCTGCTGTGGATCGGCCGCCTCGCCGGCGTCGTCGGCGCGGCGGCCATCGTCGTCGCGTTCGCCGCGCGCCTGGCCGGCCAGTGGCACCTCGGCAACGTGCAGGTCGGCTCGCTGCTGCAGGCCGGCATCGCGATGACGGCGCTCGGCGTGCTCGCCTACGTCGCCTCGATCGCCGAGCGGCCGCCGCGCTGAGGGCCGGCGCACGATGCCCGTGGCCGCCTGGGCGCCGCGCCTGCTGCCCGTGGCGCTGCTCGCCGCCGCGCTGGGCGCACCGGCCGCCGCCGCCGATCCCTACGTGCGCGAGCGCGAGCGCATGGTCAAGGAACAGATCGAGTCGCGCGGCGTCGACGACCCCGCCACGCTCGCCGCGCTGCGCACCGTGCCGCGCCACCTGTTCGTGCCCGAGGAGCGCCGCCGCGCCGCCTACGACGACCGGCCGCTGCCGATCGGCTTCGGGCAGACGATCTCGCAGCCGTTCATCGTCGCCTACATGACGCAGCTCGTGCAGCCGCGCGCCGGCATGCGGGTGCTCGAAGTCGGCACCGGCTCGGGCTACCAGGCGGCGGTGCTGGCGGCGATCGGCGCCGAGGTGTTCACGGTCGAGATCGTCGAGGGCCTCGCGGCCTGGGGCGCGCAGAACCTGCGCACCGCCGGCTTCGCGCGCGTGCAGGTGCGCCACGGCGACGGCTACCACGGCTGGCCGGAGCGCGGGCCGTACGACGCGATTGTCGTCACCGCGGCGGCCGACCACATCCCGCCGCCGCTGATCACGCAGCTGAAGGACGGCGCGCGGATGGTGATCCCGGTCGGCTCGCCGTTTCGCACCCAGACGCTGATGCTCGTCACGCGCCGCGGCGAGGACGTGACGAGCGAATCGCTGCTGCCGGTGCGCTTCGTGCCGCTGACGCGCGCGCCGCGGTGAGCGCTGGCGCGGTGCCGGCAGGGGCCCGCCGCGCGTCGTGAGCGGCCCGGCGCGCCTCGCGATCGCCGTCGGCGCGCTGTCGGCGGCGGTGCTCGCGTTCCAGATCGTCGTGATGCAGCTGCTCGCGCTCGCACAGTGGCATCACTTTGCCTACAAGGTGATCTCGATGGCGCTGCTCGGCTTCGGCGCCGCGGGCACCGTCCTCGTGCTGTGGCGCCCGTGGTTCGCGCGCACCTGCGCCGTCGTCCTGCCGCTGCTGGCGCTGGCGACCGCGGTCGCGATGGCCGCCAGCGTGCGGCTCGCGGCCGCGTTCGGCGACTTCGACGCCTTCCTGCTGTTCTTCGAACCGGGGCAGTTCGCGCTGCTCGCGGCCGCCTATCTCGTCTACGCGCTGCCGTTCTTCTTCGCGGGGCTGGCGATCACGCTCGTGTTCGACCGCGAGGTCGGCCGCATCGGCGCGCTGTACTTCGCCAACATGGCGGGCTCGGGGCTCGGCGCGCTGGGCGTCGTCGGCGCGCTGTGGCTGCTGCCGGCGGCGCCGCTGGCGGGCGTGCTGGCGCTGCTGCCGCTGCTCGCGGCGTGGCTGACGCGGCCGCCGTCGGCGCCGTGGCGCGCCGTCCTCGGTGCCGCCGCGGCGGGGGTGGTCGTCGTGCTCGCGGCGATCCTGTGGCCGGTGGCGCCGCAGCCGTCGCCGTACAAGCCGCTGCACGCCGCGCTGCTGCTGCCCGAGGCGCGCGTCGTCCACCGCAGCCACGGCCCGCACGGCCAGCTCGACGTCGTGCGCGCCCAGGCGCAGCGGTTCGCGCCGGCGCTGAGCCTGCGCTACCCGCACGAGCCGCCAGTGCGCGACGTGATGTTCGCCAACGGCGAGGTCTTCGGCACGCTGCTCGGCCGGATGCCCGCCGGAGCCGACCACGTGCTCGACCACGCGACGCACGGGCTGCCGTACGCGGCGCGCCGCCCGGCGTCGGTGCTCGTGCTCGGCGCCGCGACCGGCACCGACGTCTCGCACGCGCTGCACCACGGCGTCGCGCGCGTCACCGCGGTCGAGCCGCACGCGCAGGCGGTGCACCTGCTGCGCGACCGCCACCCCGAGTGGATCGACGGCCTGTACCGCGACCCGGCGGTGCGCGTCGTCGCGACGACGCCGCGGACCCACCTCGCGCAGCGCGGCGACGCGCCGCACGACCTGATCGTGCTGCCGGTGCTCGGCGCGTTCGGTGGCTCGACCGGCATGCAGGCGCTGCAGGAACGCTACGAGCTGACGCTCGAGGCCTTCGACGCGATGTGGCGTGCGCTCGCCGCCGACGGCATGATCGTGCAGACGGTGTGGGACGACCAGCCGCCGCGCCAGACGCTGCGCGTGCCGTCGACCTGGCGCGCGGCGCTCGAACGCCACGGCGTGGCCGACGTGCCGGCGCACGTGGCCGCGGTGCGCAGCTGGGGCACCGTGACGTGGCTGCTGAGCAAGCGCCCGTGGTCGCCCGTCGAGGTCGAGCGCATGCGCGCCTTCGCGCGCGAGCGCGCGTTCGACCCGCTGGTGCTGCCGGGCCTCGCGGCGCCCGAGCGCGACCGCTTCCACCGCATCGCCGACCCCTCGTTCCTCGCCGCCGTCGACACCCTCGTCGGCGGTGACGCGGCGGCGTGGCTCGCGCGCCAGCCCTTCGACCTGCGGCCGACCACCGACGACCGGCCGTTGTTCGGCCACTTCATGCGCTGGCGCGCGCTGCCCGAGCTGCACGCCGCCTACGGCGCGCGCGAACTGCCGTACCTCGAGCTGGGGTACGTGTTCGGCCTGGTGACGTTCGTGCAGATCGTGCTCGCGGCGGTCGCGCTCGTCGTCGCGCCGCTGCTGCGCGTGGGCTGGGCCGGCACGCGCCGGCGCTGGACGCTGCTGTACTTCGCCGGCACCGGCGTCGGTTTCCTCGCCTTCGAGATCGCGCTGATGCAAAAGCTCGTCCTGCACCTCGGCCACCCGGTCTACGCGACGGCGGCGGTGCTCGGCGTGCTGCTGGCCAGCGCCGGACTGGGCAGCCTCGCGTCGTCGCGGCTGCCGGCCACGCCGCGCGTCATCGCGGCGTCGGCCCTGGCGATCGCGGTGCTGATCGTGGTCTACGCGCAGGCGCTGATGCCGCTGCTGGCGCCCACCGCCGGCTGGCCGCTCGCGGGCAAGGCGGCCGCGGTCGTCGCGCTGCTCGCGCCGCCGGCGTTCGTGATGGGGTGGATGTTCCCGCTCGGCCTGCGGCGGCTGGCCGGCGGCGACGCCACGCACGTGCCGTGGGCGTGCGGCATCGACAGCTGCCTGTCGGTGGCGGCCACCGCCGGCGCCACGCTGCTCGCGCTCGAAGCCGGGTTCGGCGCCGTGCTGCTCGTCGCCGCCGCGGCCTACGTCGCGGTCGCGTTCGCCGGCGGGCGGCTCGGCCGCGCCGGCTGAACGTCCGTCGCGCGGGTTTGACCTCGCAGGTCATCGACGGCGCGTCGCCGCGGCGCGACGATGCGCCCACCGAAACCCGAAGGAGCACGCATGAACGGGATCGACCTGCTGCCGCTGGCGGTGGGCCACATGATCGGGCTGGGCGCCGTCGGCTCGTGCCTCGGCGTCGGCGCGCTGGCGGGCAAGTACGTCGAGGCGAGCGCGCGCCAGCCCGAGCTGATGGAGCCGCTGCAGACCAAGGTCTTCCTGCTCGTCGGCGTGCTCGACGGCGCGTTCGTCATCGCCACCGGCATCGGTCTGTGGTTCGCGACCGCGAACCCGTTCCGACAAGGCTGAGCGATGCGCGGCGACCGTGTGCTGCTCGGTGTCGTCGGCGCGACCGCGCTGTTCGGTGCGGCGATGCTCGTGCTGCCCGGCCCCACCCGCGCGCTGTTCGGCTGGATGCTGTACGGCGACGCCGCGCGCCTGGACGGCTTCGGGCCGCCTGCGCGCGCCTATGTCACGCTGCTGCACGGCGTGCTCGGCGCCGTGATGGTGGGCTGGGCGGTGGCGCTGTGGGGGCTGCTGCACGGCCCGGGGTGGTCGGCGGTGGGGCCGGGCTGGCGCGGGGTCGCCGTGTCGGTGGGCGTGTGGTACGGGCTCGACACCGCGTTCTCCGCCGCCGTCGGCGCGTGGCCGAACGTGGTGCTGAACAGCTTCTTCGCGGTGGCGTTCGCGGCCGGTCTTGCGGCGGCGCGCGGGGCGGCGTCGAAGTGACGCCCCGGCGCGCAGACGCGCACCTCAGCCGCGAGCCCCGACCAAGACGACCGGCCGCTCGACGCCCAGCGGTGCCGCCGGCACCGGCTCCCAGAACGCGCCCTGTTCGTACAGGTGCCGGACCTGGGCGTAACGGAACAACGCGGTGGCCAGCGCGGTGGCCGCCTGCGGGTGGGCGTGCATCAGCGCGAAGCCGCGGCGCACCAGCGCCGCTTCGTCGGCGCCGCGCTTGGCCAGATGCTTGACCACGGCCGCTGCGTCGACCTCCACCGGCCGTGGCGCCGACGGACGCGCGACGCCCAGCGGGTGCGGCGCCAGCGCCTGCGCCATGCGCGCCATGCGCGCGCCGAACGCGGCGGGGTCGTACAGCGCGCGCGCGAGGCTGCGCAGGCCGGCCAGCAGCTCTTCGCGGCTCATGCGCTGCGGCACCACGTTCGTGCCCCAGGGCAGCGCGGCGACGGCCGGATCGTCGGGCAGCAGGCGCCCCGCGGCGGCCAGCCGTGCGTGCAGCGGAGTCGCCGCCGGCGCCGCGAGCGCGCCGAGCGAGAACACCGGCACCGGCAGCGCCTGTGCGAAGGCGAGCTGACGCTCGAAGATCTCGGGGCCGTCGTGGTCGAAGCCCACGATCATGCCGCCGGTGACGGCGATGCCATGGCGCAGGAACGTCGCCACGCCCTCGGACATGTCGTGCGCCAGGTTCTGCGGCTTGCGGCATTCGCGCAGACTGTCGGGGTTCGGCGTCTCGAGGCCGATGAAGACCCAGTCGATGCCGGCGGCCGCCGCGAGCGCGACCAGCGGCTCGTCGCGCGCGGCGTCGAGCGAGACCTGGGTCGAGAACCGCATCGGGCCGTCGGTGTTCGTCGCGTTCCAGTCGCGCAGCGCCAGCAGCAGCTCGCGCGTGCGGCGGCGGTAGGCGGTGAAGTTGTCGTCGGCGAGGAAGACGTTGCGGAACCCGAGCGCGTACAGCCGCGTGAGCTCGTCGACCACCGCGGCCACCGGCTTGTGACGCTGTCGGCGCCCGAGGTACGCGATGACGTCGCAGAACTCGCATTCGAAGGGACAGCCGCGCGACGTCTGCACGCAGCCGATCAGCGCCCGCTCGTGCGGATACAGGTCCCAGCGCGGCGGCGGCGAACCTTCGAGGCCGGGCCTGTCGCCGACGTACTCGTTCTGCCAGCGGCCGGCTTCGAGGTCCGCGAACAGGCGCGGCGCAAGTGCCTCGATCTCGCCGATCACCAGCACGTCCGCCACCGCACGCACCCGCTCGGGCTCGAGCGACGCATAGGGCCCGCCGACGATCACCCGCTTGCCGCGCGCGCGGTAGCCACGGGCCAGTTCGACGAGCCGCGGGCCCTGCGTGACCTTGCCCGTCAGGCCGACGAAGTCCTCCGGCGGGTCGGGATCGGCCGGCGCGACGTGCTCGTCGCACAGCCGCACCTGCCAGTGCGCCGGCGCGAAAGCCGCCACCGTCGCCGTTGCCAGGTCGGCGATCCCGACCATCGGTGCCATGCCCGCCGCGGCGACGACGTCGGCGCCGAAGTAGCCCGGGATCGCGCTCAGCGGGTTGACGAGGTACAGGCTGCGGCCCATGGCGCCCCAGTACGGCGCCGGTGGCTTGGGGTGGCGCCGAGCCCCGAATGGTGCCATCATCGGACGCGTGGGACACCCACGGGAGAACTGCGATGGCCGGTGGCGGTGGCAAGGGCGGCAAGGGCGGCGGCTCGTCGGGATCGGTCGACGTCGACGTCACCAGCACGTCGTCCAGCGTGATGGACTCCGACGCGACGATCAACAGCACGAACCAGCTGACGTCGACGTCGAACAACCAGATCGACACCACGGCCCAGGCGACGCTGAACCTCGCCGGGCTCGACAACATCCGGCTGCGCGCCGACACGACGAGCGACAGCAAGACCGCGCTGGACGTCGACCTGAAGCCGCTTCAGGTCGACCTGTGCCTGAAGGTCGGTCTGGACCGCTTGCCGCCCACGCGCATCTGCCGTCCGACGCACGAACGGTTCGGCGTCACGCTGTTCGGCGTCGAGATCTTCGGGTTCCACTACAGCAAGGAGCAGAACACCGTCATCGAGGACGGCCGCGGGCGCCCGTTCGTTGCGGGCACGGCCGCTGGCGGGGACGCGGCGGCGCGCCTGGACCTCGACGCCGGCGGGGTGCGCATCCGGCTGGGTGACTGACATGCGCGCGCTGCCCTCGGCCACCGCGGTGCTCGCCCACGGCGCGACGGCGCCGGTGGTGTTGGCCGGCGAGCCGCACAAGCTCAAGGGTCACCTGCTGCTGCACAACCGCCACCCGCAGCGCGTCGTGGTGCGAGATGCGTTGTTGCAGCCGCTGTCGCCCGAACTCGAGCGATCGCTGCAAGGCGCGGTCGGCACGCGGGCCGCGAAGGCGGCCACGCCGGCGCGGCTGGCCATCGGCGAGCGCACGCTGCCGGTGAACCTGCTCGCGGTGCTCGCCCCCGACCAGCGCTCGCGGGCGCGGGTCAAGGTCGCGCTCGACCGCCACACGCCGCCTGGCGTCTACCACGCCGAGATCCGCGTCGGCGACCAGCTCGTGCCGGTGGAGCTGCACGTCGCCGAGAGCCTGCGGCTGGACCTCACGCCGGCAGAGCTGATCGTCGAGAACCGGCCCGGCGGCCGCCAGCACAAGCAGGTCGTGCTGCACAACGGTGGCAACGTGCCGCTGACGATCGGCAACATCGGCGCCGTCGTGCTCGACGACGAACTCGCCGAGTGCAAGACGATCCGCGCCATGCTCGCCGCCGACGACCTGGAGCGGCGCTCGGTCGGCGACTGGCTGTCGGCCTACCTGCGCCATGGTCGACAGCAGCTCGACGGCACCGGCATGCTGTGGGTCGACGCCCAGGACGCGCCTTTCGAACTCGCGCCCGGCGAGACGCGCACCGTCGAGCTCGCGATCCGCGTGCCCGACTCCCTCGATCCGCGCTCGCGCTACCGCGGCGTGGCGTTCCTGTACGACCAGTCGCTCGCGTTCACGGTGGCGCCGATCGGACTGACCGGTCGCGCCAAAGTGCCACCGCCCAGCCCGGCCCCGTTGCGTGCCCGCGCGCCGGCGGCGGGCCGCAAGAGGAGTCCGCGATGAACTACTTCCAAGGCACCGCGGCGCCGGCCGTGCTCAGCCTGCCCACGCCGAGCCTGGCGCCGCGTGGCGACGACCTCGCGCGGCTGATCACCGACGGCGTGCTCGGCCCGGTCCTCGGCGGTCTGCGCGATGCGGCGACCAATCTCGTCGACAGTTTCGCCGCGCTCGCGCCGGCGACCACCGTGCAGCGACCGCAGCGTCGGGCGAAGGATCGCGACGACTGCGGCTGCAGCGAGCCGCCGCCCGACTGCCACTGCCGCTGCTGCATCGGCGACGCCGACCTCGTCGTCTACGCCCGGCTCGGCGAGGTCCGCATCGTGCCGATCTCGGTCGAGAACCGGTGGCGCCGCGAGCGCCAGATCACGACCGAACTGTCGCCGTTCACGTCCCGCGGCGGCAAGCCGTCGACGGTGGTCGGCCAGTTGGCGCCGCCGGCGCCGCAGTTCACGCTGCCGCCGTGCGGCGAGCAGACGCTCGTGCTCATGCTGCACGCACAGACCAAGACCGGTGCCGATCTCGTGAACCAGCGCGAGCGCATGCCCGACGTCGACGACTGCGAAGTCTCGTACGCCGACCTGCGCATCACCGGGTGCGACGTGCGGCCGTTGCGCATCGCGGTGGCCCTGCTGCCACGCGACTGCCACGCCTATCCGGTGCAGTGCCGCTGCGGCTGCTGCTGAGCGTCAGCGTCGCGGCGCGACGAGGCGCTCGAGCAGCGCCACCACGTCGCCCACCGTGCGCAAGGCTTTCGAGGAGTCGGTGTCGATGTCCACGCCGAAGGCGTCCTCCAGCTCGAACAGCAACTCGAGCGCCTGCAGCGAGTCCAGGTGCAGGTCGGCGTACAGCCCGGTGCCGGCGTGGATCGACGCAGCCGGCACCCGCGTGACCTGGTGCAGCACGGCCACGACGCGTTCGAGCACGGGGCCGTCGGACGGCGGGCGGCGGGCGGCGGGCATCGGTGACGGCGGGCGGCGGCGGTGGAACTGATCGTCGCACAACCTCGGGGCTTCTGTGCCGGTGTCGAACGCGCGATCGATGCCGTGCGCGCGGCCCTGCGGCGCCACGGGGCGCCGATCTACGTGCGTCACGAGATCGTCCACAACCAGCATGTGGTCGACGAGCTGCGCGCGCTCGGCGCGCTCTTCGTCGACGACCTCGAAGACGTGCCGCGGGGCGCGCGGGTGATCTTCAGCGCCCACGGCGTCGCCCCCGACGTGTGGGCCCAGGCGCGGTCGCGCGGGCTCGACGTGATCGACGCCACCTGCCCGCTGGTGACCAAGGTGCATCTCGAGGTGGCCGAGCATGCGCGCGCCGGGCGCACCGTGCTCGTGCTCGGGCACCGCCACCACGTGGAGGTGCAGGGCACGGTCGGCCACGCCGAGGGGACCACGGTGCACGTGATCGAGGACGCCGAGCAGGCGCAGGCGCTCGAGCTGCCGCCGGGCACGCCGGTGGCGTACGTGACGCAGACCACGCTGTCGGTCGACGACACCGCGCGCACGCTGGCGCTGCTGCGCCGGCGCCTGCCGCAGCTCGTCGGCCCGCACAAGGACGACATCTGCTACGCGACGCAGAACCGCCAGCGCGCGGTGGCCGAGCTGGCCCGCAGGTGCGACGTCGTCGTCGTGGTCGGCGCGCCGCACAGCTCGAACACGGTGCGCATGGTCGAGGTCGCGCGCGCCGCCGGCGCCGCGGCGTACCGGGTCGACACCGCCGGCGAACTGCAGCGCGCCTGGTTCGACGGCAGCGTCGAGCGCATCGGGCTGAGCTCGGGCGCCTCGGTGCCCGAGCACCTGTTCGAAGAGGTGCAGGCGCGCCTGCGCGCTTGGTGGCCGGGCCTTGTCGAGCGCGGTGTCGGCGAGGCGGAGACGATCCGTTTCCGTCCGCCGCGCGGCCTCGACACATGAGCGCGCCGGGCCGCTCGCAAGCGCGGGTCGAGGTGCGCGCGGCGCGCAGGGTGGTCCATCGGGACCGCAGGCGCTGCCGACGGCTCGTCCCCGCCGGGTGGCATCGGCCGCGAGCCCGAGGGCGCCCCCGGAGCGGCCGCGGGGCGGCGGGGATTGGCAACGTGGGGCCTTCGCGCTACGGTTGCGCTCCCCCGCCCGTGGAAAGGACACACGCGTGCTGAGCATGGAGATCCTGCAGTCGCTGCTCAACGATCGCGAATTGCGCTCGCAGGTCTCGCGGCTGCTGACGAACAAGGTCAAGTCCGACGCCAAGTCGCTCGAGACCAACGCGCTGCTGTCGCGCAAGGTGCTCGCCGTCGCGGCGCAGCAGGGCCGTGGCGAGCCTGCGGACGCCTCGGCGCTGCGCGGCCTGGTGAAGGAGCACCTCGACTTCTACGAGTCGCTGGTCGCGCAGACGATGGCGTTCCACCAGCGGCTGGCCGAGCGGCTGCACGGTTTTGACCTGGCGCCGGGGCGCGAGGGCGCGGCGACGCTGACGATGCGGCTGGCGGCGCCGCAAGGGCGCACGGTGCGTGCGCCGTTCCAGCTCGAGAACAATCGCAGCACGACGCTGTCGGCCGGCTTCGAGATCACGCCCTTCGTCACCGAGCGCGGCGACGCCTACGTCGTGGCCGAAGTCGCATTCGACCCGCCGCGGCTCGAGCTGCAGCCGGGGCAGGTCGGGCGCGTCGAGCTCGTGCTCGTCGTGGCGCCGACGTTCGTGCCCGGACAGGTGTACCTCGCCACCGTGACCGTGTCCGGCCTCGACGGCACGCAGCTGCTCGTGCGACTCGAAGTCCAGCCGCCCGAGGCGAAGCCGGCCGCGTCCGCGCCGGTCGTCTCCGCGCCGGCGCCCGCCGCTGCACAAGTAGCCGCCGCGCGCGGCACCCGCAAGCGCGCGGCACCGGCAGACCGGCAGGCCGTGCCGCCCGGCAAGACGGCGAGCGCGGTGGCCAAGAAGGCAGCGAAGACCGCGACGAAGACCGCAGCCAGAACCGCGGCGAAGAAGGCGGCGCCGGCGAAAGCGGGTCGCCGATGAACGGGGCGGAGATTCCGCGCCTGGTCGCACGCGAGGTGCCCCCGGCGCTGCACGAGCGCGTGCTGCTGGAGCTCGCCTCGGCCAACCCGGTGGGCGCACTGTGGCTGCTGCTGGCCGATTCGGGAGGCGTGGCTCGCACCGCGCTGCGCTCGCTGCTGCGCTCACTGATCGATGAGGGCCGCCGCTACGCCGAGACGCCCGACGGGGCGCGCTGGCGGGAGCTGCTCGAACAGGCGCCGGCGGTGCACAACGGTTGGCTGCTGTGGAACCACGCCAACCTCGATTTCTACCTGCGAAACGCCGTGCCGCTCGCCGACAGCCCTGCGGCCGTGATGCTCGACGCATGGAGCGAGCTCGGCCGCGTCGACGTCGCATCCTGGCTGGCCGACATGAGCCGCCTGGCCAGTGAGCTGGACGCCGGTCGGGCCACCACGGCGTGATGGACGCTCCACCCGAGCACCGCGTACCGCCGCCGCGCGGCCCGTTGGCGGAGTCGTCCTACGCCAGCCGCGACAACTTCATCCACCTGCTGCTGGGCGTCATCGCCACCGTCGAGAGGCTGTCGGCGCGCTGGCCGGGCGCGCCGGGGCCCTGGCCCGGCGCGGCGGCGGGTGGCGAAACCCCGCCGTCGGGCGACGATCGCGGGCCGCTCCTGCGCTGATCCGTGCGCCGACCCATGGCCAGACGAACGCTTCGGAGGGCGCCGCGGCCGCAGCGGTGGTCCGCGGTCGCTGCCGCCGGCACGCGATCGACCATCGACGACGGGTGGACCGGACATGAGCTCGTCGCGCCTGGTCCTTGGCCTGCGGCCGCCCAGCGGCTTGGCCGCCAACGGCGACCGGGCGTGGACGACGACCGCCTGCGCGTGCACAGCGCCGCAGCGTGTGCGCTGCTGGCGGCCGGCGACGCGCCGACCTCTGCGGAGGCGTTGTCGAGCCGTCCGCGGCGTCACGCGCGTAGATGATCCGCGAGCCCGACCCGAGGCGTTTCGCCGCCACGCTCGGCATCGTCGACCGGCCGCACTTCCCGCCGCCGACCGAACCGAAGCGCGCGAGCTTCAAGGAGTGGTTCCACTTCAACGTGCTCGACCCCACGGGGGCCTGCGACGTGATCGTCAATCTCAGTCTGGCCGGCGACGTGACGCGCGCCGGCGGCGGTCGTGCCGACGTCATCGCGCTCGTGCACCGCGACGGCTGGTGGGGCGACATCGCGTCGTTCGATGCCACCGCGGCGCGGGCGCATCCGAACCGGCTCGCGCTGCGGGTCGCCGGCGCGGCCGCGCTGGACTATGCGCAGCAGGCCTACGCGCTGCATGCCGAAGTGCCGGGGCTGCGCCTGCGCCTGGCGCTGCGGCCGCTGGCCGAGCCGATGCTGCTGTGGAACGACACGCCGCTCGGCAGCGGGCACCTGAACTGGCTGATCGCGCCGCACCTGGCGGCCGACGCAACGGTCGAGCTGCCCGGCGAGACCGTCGACCTGCACGATGCGCTCGGCTACCACGACCACAACTGGGGCTTCTGGCGCTGGGGCGACGACTTCGGCTGGGAGTGGGGGTTCGGCGCCCAGATGCAGCGGCCGTTCGGCAGCGGCCGCTGGTGCCTCGTGTTCGACCGCACGACCGACCGCCACGGCGCCGCAAGCCACGAGCACACGCTGGCGCTGTGGCGCGACGAGGGTCTGGCCAAGGTCTTCACGCGCCGCCAGTTGCGTGCGCGGCGCGCCGGCCGCTTCGCCGGCCCGGTGCCGCGCCGGCCCGGTGCCGCCCAGCTGGTGGCCGACGGCGCCGTGCTGACCGTTCCCGCGCGGCTGCAGGCTTCGGCGCGCGACGACGCCGAAGGCGACTGGCTCGATTTCGAGTACACCGTGCACGCCGCGCTGCAGATCGGCGTGCCTTCCGAGAACGGCTTCGGCCTCGTCGGGCTGAACGAGACCTTCGGCACGCTTGCGGTGCAGGGCCGAGTGCGCGGCGAGCCGATCGCGTTCGACAGCCGCGCCTGCTTCGAATTCCTCGGATGAAGGCGTGCGAGGCGCTGGCCGAGGCGATGGGGCTGTTGCGCAGTGACGTGCCCGCGGCCTACTTCCGCATCGTCGACGAACTCGACGGGCTCGCCGTCGCGATCGACGTGCAGGGTGAACGGTTCGTGGCCGCCGCTGCGGGCAGCGAGTTGCGGCTGGACGCCGATGCCGCGACACCGTCGGCGTGGCTGTGCACCGATCGTGCGACCGTTCTGATGCTCGTCGACGGCGCGCTGACGCAGCTGGACGCCGTGCTCGACCGCCGGCTCGATCTGCGCGCCGACGCCGCGCTGCTCGACCGCCTTGCGCGGGCCGGGCGGGCGTTCGGCGACGGCGCGCTGCGCGCCCCGCGGTGCCGCGCGCTGCTCGATCGCCTGCGCGCGTCCTGGGGCTGACCGGGCCGCAGACGCCGCGTCAAAGCGGCCGCTCGATCATGTAGAGGATCATCTCCTGCAGGAACCGCCGATACGGCGACGGCGGCAGCCACGCGAGCCGCTCGTCGAACACGCGCTGTGCCGACAGTGCCATGCGTCGCGCGATGCCTGCGGCATAGTCGATCGAGCCGTATCGGCGCATGCGGTCGAGCACGAACGTGACGTCGTCCTCGGTCTTGGCCGCGCGCTCGGTCGCGTACAGCGCGAGCACACGCTCGCGGTCGTCGCGCGCCGCCTGCCGCAACAGGTGCAGCACCATCAGCGTGCGCTTGCCCTCGGCGATGTCGCCGCCGATCTCCTTGCCGTACAGCGCTTCCTCCGCCGTGAGGTTCAGGATGTCGTCCTGGATCTGGAAGCCGGCGCCGATCTTGAAGCCGAACACCGTGAACGGCGCCAGTTCGCGCGGCCGCACGCCGGCGATCAGCGCGCCGCAGCGCAGCGGCGCCATGCAGGTGTACCAGCAGGTCTTCTTCCGGATCATGCGCAGGTAGTCCGTCACCGACAGGTCGCCGCGGTTGTGTCGCACCCAGTCGAGCTCGATCGCCTGCCCCTCGGTCGACTCCCGCGCCATGCGCTCGACCTCGAAGATCAGCGTCAGCGCACGCTCCAAGCCGAGCGTGCGCGTGTTGCCGAGCATCGTGCGCAGCGCGAGCATGTTCAGCCCGTCGCCGACGTTGGTCGCGATCGCGACGCCGTACTTCGCGTGGAGCGTCGGCTCGCCGCGGCGGCTCTCGCTGGCGTCCTCGATGTCGTCGTGGATCAGGAACGCGTTGTGGAACAGTTCGAGCGCGGCGGCGGTGTCCAGCGCCTCCTCGATGCGGCCGCCGCAGGCCTGGCACGCCGCCAGGCACAGCGCGGGCCGGAATCCCTTGCCGTCGCGCAGCGGGTACTCGAGCATCGGGCCGTACAGGATGCGGCGGTAGCGCTGCCGCGGCACGAGCTCGCAGATGCGTTCGCGCACGCGGTCGCGATAGAACGCGAGCATCTCGAAGAAGTGCTCGGTCGACGCCGAGTTGCCGCGGGCGCGCGCGTGGCGGCTCATGACGACGGTCGCCGCGCGCCATCGGCGCACAGCTCGTCGAGCAGGCGCTGCATCACCTGCTCCACGGCCTCGTAGCAGCGGCGCACCGTGGCCGGATCGCGGTCGGGGCGCGCGAGGCTGGTCGCGAAGAAGATCGGCGCGCCCATGCGCAGACGGATGCGCACCGGGAACGGCACGTTCATCGGCGTGCCCAGCGCCAACCCGTACGGGAACGACAGCGTCAGCGGCACGCGCTCGACGCCGGCGCGGTCCCAGCCGAGTTCGCGCGCGCGTTCGCGTCCGTCGTCGAGAACGACGAGCGTCTCGTGCGCTCCGGTGGACACCAGCGGCAGCACCGGCAGGTTCAGGTGCAGCGCCAGGCGCACGAAGGCGTCGCGGCCGCACAGGCGGATGCGGTGACGCTCCTCCCAGGGGCGGTAGGCGTCGTCGCCTGCGCCGGGGTACAGCAGCAGCGGCAGGCCCTCTTCGAGCACGCGCAGCGCCATGCGCGCGCTGGCCGCCACGCCGCCCAGCTTGCTCAGGTGCACGTTGAGGTACGGTACGGTGAACATCGCGGGGTGGATCAGCGCGTGCACCGCGCGTTCGACGCCGAAGCGCGTGTACCAGGCGTGCAGCGTCATCGCGGTGTCGGGCGCGTTGATGCCGCCGTTGTGGCTGGCGACGATCAGGAACGGCCCCGCGGGCGGAACGTGCTCGAAGCCCGTGGCCTCGCAGCGGAACCAGTGCCGCCATGCGAACGCGGTATACGGCAGCAGGTCGCGGATGTAGGCGGGGTCGCGGCGGTCCAGCCGCTGGCCGTCGAACTCGGCGGGGTTCTCGCGATACGCGCGGGGCAGGATCAGCGTCATGGCCGCTGGCAGGGGGCCGCCCCATGATATAGGGGCCACTACAGGCGCGTCACCGCGTCGGCGCACCGGCAAGGCCGGCCGCGCAGGGCCGGTCAGCCGACGTGGGTCACCAGGCGGCGCAACGCCGCCGCGGTCGCGGCGTCGGCGGGCAGCAGCGTCTCGACGGCCAGTTCGGCGAGCGTCACTTCGTGCGGGGCGCCGAACACGGTGACCGTGGTGACGAAGGCGAGCCGGCCCTGCGGCGCGCGCAGCACGAGTGTGGCCACGGCGAGATCGGCATCCGAGGCCGGATCCTCGTCGTCTTCCGGCGCTTCGCCGAGCGCGCGCAGCTCGTCGTGCAGGCGCTGCAGTTCGGCATCGCCGCCGGCGGCGATCTGGCGCCGCAGCCGCTCCAGCACGTGGGCGCGCCAGGCCGGCAGGTCCTCGATCAGCGGCGCCAGGCCCTGCGGGTGCAGCGACAGCCGCAGTACGTTGACCGGCGGCGCCGTCAGCGCCGGGTCGACGAGCGACAGCAGCACATCGACGCCGCGGTTGGCCGCGACGAGGTGCCAGTGGCGGTCGACGGCCAGCGCCGGCCACGGTTCGTGCGCGTCGAGCAGGCGCTGCAGCGCCTTGCGCGCCGGCGCGAGCGCCGGGTCGGCGAGCGGCCGCTCGGCGTACAGCGGCGCGAAGCCGGCGGCCTGCAGCAGCGC
>CALIDR010000287.1 GCA_938022295.1 uncultured Burkholderiaceae bacterium | reverse complement strand
GCTGGCGCCGGCGTCGACGAACGGCCCGAGGGCCGCGCCGGCGGCCGTCGTCGCCGCGCGGGCCTGCCCGATGCGGGCCAGCGCCGAGGCCACCGTCGGGCTCGCGGCCTGGGCGTCGGCGACGAGTTCGGCCACCAGCGGGTCGTCGAACTGCGCCCACCAGCGCCCGAGGTCGGCGACGCGGCCGCCGTGCGGCAGGTCGTCGGCGGCGGGCGGCGGCGCGTGCCAGACCGCCGGCGCCGACGGCACCGGCGGCTCGCGCGGCGGCAGCACGGTCGCGCAGCCGGCCAGCGCGGCGGCGAGCCACGGCAGCGCGAGGCGCGCGGCAACGCGCGTCATGCGCTCGCTCCCGGCGCGGCGGCACGGCGGCGTGCCGCCTCGGCGTCGACCATCGCGCGGGCGTACATCACGAGGCGCTCCACCCAGCGGTCGACCGCGGCGTCGTCGGCCGTGTTCAGTGCCGGCGTCAGCGTGTCGACGATGTCGCGCCCGACGTGCAGGTGCACCGCCAGCCCGGCGATGCAGACGGCGAGCCGCTGCAGCTCGACGTCGTCGACGGCCGCCGCCGCGGCCAGCCCGAAGTGGCGGCCGACCACGCGCAGCAGGGCCCCGTGCATCGGGCCGATGTCCTGCGCCAGCTCCTCGTCCCACAGCCCGGTGGGCTCGAGCATCTCGCGGAAGCGCAGCTTCATGCACAGGCGCGACGTGTCGCCGTGCTTGAGCGGCTCGAGCATCTGGCGGAAGAACTCGCGCAGCGCGTCGTCGAGCGCGCGCGCGGCGTCGTCGACCGCCGGCACGCCGCCGGCGCTGCCGCACAGCGGCTCGAAGAACGCGGCGCGGTACAGGCCCGCCTTGTCGCCGAAGTAGTAGCTGATCGCGGCGACGTTGACGCCGGCCGCCTCGGCGAGCTCGCGCGTCGAGGTCTTCGCGAAGCCCTGCTGCGCGAACAGGCGCAGCCCCGCGTGCAGCAGGCGCTGGCGCGCGGCCTGGCGGTCGGCGCCGGCGTCGTTCGGCGCCGGGCGCGGCGTCGTGGCGGGAACGTTCATCCGGCGCATCGTAGCGCCGAATCAAACGTTTGATTGAGGCGACAGCGGCGATTCCCGGCGCCGGATGAGGGCATACCCGCGGCGGCGGCCGCGGGTGCCCCGGCGTCAGGCGGCCGCCGCCGCGAGCCGGCCGGCGTAGCGCGCGATCAGCGCGAGCAGGTCCTCTTCCGAGTACGGCTTGCCGAGGTAGTGGTCGACGCCGAGCTGCATCGCCACCTCGCGGTGCTTCTGCGCGATGCGCGACGTGATCATGATCACCGGCAGGCTGCGCCAGCGGTCGTCGCCGCGGATGTTGCGCACGAGGTCGAAGCCGTCCATGCGCGGCATCTCGATGTCGCTGAGGACGACGGCCGGCCGCTCCTCGGCCAGCCGCTCGAGCGCCTCGAGGCCGTCCTTGGCGAGCGCGACGCGGTAGCCCTCGCGCGCCAGCAGGCGCTGGGTCACGCGGCGCACCGTCAGCGAGTCGTCGACGACGAGCACCAGCGGCGCGAGCTCGGGCTCGGCCGCCGCGCCGGCGTCGACGGCCGGCGGCGCCTCGCGCGCGAGCTCGCGCGCCTTCGGCCCGTACAGCGCCGCCAGCGCGACCGGGTTGTAGATCAGCGCCGGCTGGCCCGAGGGCAGCAGCGTCATGCCCGCCAGGCCCGGCAGGCGCGACAGCTGCGGACCGAGGTTCTTGACCACGACTTCCTGGCGGCCGAGCACTTCGTCGACCTGGATCGCCACCCGCTGGCGCGCGCTGCGCACGATCACGATCGCGGCGCTGCGCCCGGGCTCGCAGCTTCCGGCGCTGAGCTCGAGCAGCGCGCCGAGCCAGTACAGCGGCAGCACGTCGTCGCCGACGGCGATCGTGCCGCTGGCGTGCGCGGCGTCGAGTTCCTCGGCCGTCGTGCGGCGCACCGACTCGACGAGCGTCGACGGCACGGCCACGCTGGTGTCGCCGCAGCGCAGCATCACGACCTGCGTCACCGCGGTGGTCAGCGGCAGCACGAGGCGGAACGCCGTGCCGTGGCCGGGCGTCGTCGCGGTCTCGATGCGCCCGCCCATCGCGACGACGTCGGAGCGCACGACGTCCATGCCGACGCCGCGGCCGGCGAGCTCGGTGACCTGTTCGGCGGTCGACAGGCCCGGCGCGTAGATCAGCTGCGTCAGCTCGTCGTCGCTCGGCTGCGCGCCCGGCGCGAGCAGGCCCGCGGCCAGCGCGCGCTCGCGGATGCGCGCCAGATTCAGCCCCGCGCCGTCGTCGCGGAACTCGATGCCGACCTCGTTGCCCTCGTGGGTCAGCATCACCGTGATGTGGCCGGTGGCGTCCTTGCCGGAGGCGGCGCGCACCTCGGGGCGCTCGATGCCGTGGGTGACGCAGTTGCGCAGCAGGTGCTCGAATGCCGGCGTCATGCGGTCGAGCACGCCGCGGTCGACTTCGATCGAGCCGCCGACGATGTCCAGCCGCACCTGCTTGCCGGTCTCCTTGGCCGCCTGGCGCACGACGCGGTACAGGCGCTCCGACAGGCCCTCGAACTCGACCATGCGCGTGCGCAGCAGGTCGGCCTGCAGGTCGCGCGTCAGCCGCGCCTGGGCGGCGAGTTCGTCCTCGGCCGACTGCAGCGCGCGTTGCAGGCTGCGCTGCACGGTGGCCACGTCGTTGACCGACTCGGCCATCATGCGCGTGAGTTCCTGGAACCGCGTGAAGCGGTCGAACTCGAGCGGGTCGAACGTCTCGGCCGCCGACTTGGCCTGCTCCAGGCGCGAGGCGATCTGCGTCTCGGCCTGCAGTTCGAGGTCGCGCAGCTGGCGGCGCAGGCGCTCGAGGTTGTCGGTCAGGTCGGCGAGCGACGACTTGAGCTGGTCGACGTCGGCCTCGATGCGCGAGCGCGTGATGCTGACTTCGCCGGCGTGGTTGACCAGGCGGTCCAGCAGCGGCACGCGTACGCGCACCGCCGCCGTCGAGGCGCCGGCCCCCGGCGCCGGCGCGGCGGGGCCGGCAGCGGTGCGCGCGACGCCGGTGCGGCCGAAGCGGCTCCAGTCGATCAGCGTGCCGGACGCCGGGGCGGCGGCGGTGACCGGCGGCGCGTGCGGCGCCGGTTCGTCGACCGGGGCTGCCACCGGCGCGACGACCGGGCCCGGCGCTGCCGCCGGCGGTGCCGCCTCGGGGGCACGCGCGCCGCGCAGAAGGTCAAACGCGACGCCGAAGCGGTCGACGACGCCCTGCAGGCGCTCGACATCGGCCGCGCTCGCGTTGCCGCGCGCCAGCAGGTGCTCGATCGCCGCCTCCAGCCGGTGCGCCATCTCGCCCAGGCGCATCGCGCCGGCCAGGCGCGCGCCGCCCTTGAGCGTGTGCAGCGTGCGCATGCACGCGGCGGCCGCCGCGGCGTCGTGCGGCGCGTGGACCCACTCGCGCATGCGCGCCGCCAGCTGCGGCAGCAGGTCGTGGGCTTCCTCCTCGAAGACCGGGAACAGTTCCTCGTCGACCGCGTCCTCGGCGTCGATGTCCTCGTCGATCGCCAGCGGCGCCACGGCCCACGCCGGCGCGGCGGCGGCCGGCGCCGGCTCGGCGTCGAGCAGCGCCACCGGCGCGATCGCGTCGAGCGCGTGGGTCCCGCCGGCTGCCGGCGGCTCCTCGGCGACGCCGGCTTCCGGCGCCTCGAACAGGGCAGCGGCGTCGGCGAGCTCGGCGTCGTCGGCCGGCACCTCGACCGTCGGCGCGGCCTGCAACCGCTGCGCCGTCTCGCGCTCGTGCGCGGCCAGCGCCTCGAGCAGGCTCTCGGGCACCGGCGGCAGGAAGCCGGCAGCGAAGCGGTGCAGCAGCTGGCGGATCGTGTCGGCCGCCTGTTCGAACAGCGCCGCGTCGCCCGCCGTGCCGTGGCCGAGCGCGTGCGAGCGGGCCAGCGCGTGTTCGAGCGCGCGCGCCAGCTGCGACAGGTCGTGGTAGCCGACGGTGGCCGAGCTGCCGGCCAGCGAATGCGCGAGCGCGACCGCCGACTCGCCCACCGGCCGCCCGAGCTCGAGCGCCCACTCGGCGAGCTCGGTGCACAGGCGCCGCGACAGTTCGTCGGCCTCGCCGAGGTAGATGTTGAACAGCGGGATCGGGATGCGCAGCGGGCCGACGACCTTGAACGGCTCGGCGTCGGCGGCTTCGACCGGCCCTGCGGCGTCGACGGCGTCGAGCGCCTCGACGGCTTCCAGGACCTCGGCGGTCTCGATCG